>JBEDAD010000267.1:0-5266 GCA_041177985.1 Bacteroidota bacterium
CAACATTGGTTGCAACATTGGTTGCAGCAACGCCAGTTTACACAGAAACGATAGCTGCAGCAGGACTTTTGGGTCGTTACGTGGATATTTCTTCTGTTGCAAACATGAACAATGTTTATGTTGCATTCAGACACCACAATTGCACAGATAAATTTGCTTTTATCATTGATGATGTGAAAATCACAAACGTTGCAGGAATAGAAGAAAATTCAATGGAAGTTTCTGTTTACCCTAACCCAGCAACTGATGTGTTAAACATCCAATTGACTGAAAATGCTTCTTCTGTTTCTGTTTTAGGAATGGATGGTAAAGTAATTTCAACACAAGTTGTTAATGAAAATTCTACAACTGTGAATGTTTCTAACTTAGTTTCTGGTGTATACTTCTACGAAGTTGTTGCTGAAAATGGAACTATCGTTCGTAACACATTTGTTAAAAAATAAGTAAGAATTTCTTACACCTTGAAACGGAATCAGAAATGGTTCCGTTTTTTTGTGCATATACTTTTGTTCCCAAAAAGTGGTTTGGATATTTCAATACTTATCATAAGGCACAAAAAAAAGCCCCCAATCGGAGCTCTTTTTTTTATCTTTTTTGGTAATATTAAATGGTTCTTCCCGGATAAACTTTCAGCGCTTCCTCTAGACAAATTACTGCTTTCTTCAACGATTCTTGGTTCAAAACATACGCAATTCTTGCTTCTTGCATGCCTGCGCCTTTCGTAGAATAAAAACCATTTGCTGGCGCCATCATAACCGTTTGACCTTCAAACTCGAAATCTTCTAATAACCATTGGCAAAATTTCTCCGCATCGTCCACCGGAAATTTAGCAACACAATAAAATGCACCGCTCGGATTTGGACAATACACACCAGGTATTTTATTCAAACCATTCACCATGATATTTCTTCTTTCAACATATTCCGCAACAACGTTGTCAAAATAAGACTGCGGTGTATTTAGAGCCGCTTCAGAAGCTATTTGGTCGATTGTTGGAGGAGATAAACGTGCTTGGCCAAATTTCAACGCAGCAGCCATAATCTCTCTGTTTTTTGTGATTAATGCACCGATTCGAGCACCGCACATAGAATAACGCTTGGAAACGGAATCAATCATTATTACATTGTTTTCCAATCCTTCCAAATTCATTACAGAAAATGGAATCGCACCATCGTAGCAGAATTCACGGTAAACTTCATCCGCAAACAAGATGAGGTCGTGTTTTTTAACAATTGCCGCCAATTGATCCAATTCTTCTTTCGAATATAAATACCCAGTTGGGTTTCCAGGATTACAGATTACAATTGCCTTTGTTTTTGACGTGATTTTCTTCTCGATTTCTTCTACTGGTGGCAATGCAAACCCCGTTTCTATAGTCGATGTAACTGGAACAACATTCAAACCAGCCATCACTGCAAAACCATTGTAATTTGCATAAAACGGTTCAGGAATAATTACTTCATCGCCTGGATCACACGTTGTCATAAATCCAAAAATAAGTGCTTCTGAACCTCCTGTTGTTATCAAAATATCTTCTGGATCAACATTGATTCCAGTTTTTTTGTAATAGGCAGACAAACCATTTCTGTAGCTTTCAAATCCAGCAGAATGACTGTATTCAATTACCTTACGATCCATGTTTTTGATTGCATTTAAAGCAACTTCAGGTGTTTCTATATCTGGCTGACCGATATTCAAGTGGTAAACAATTTTCCCTTGTTTTTTAGCTGTTTCAGCGTAAGGAACCAATTTACGAATTGGAGATGCAGGCATGTCAACTGCCTTCTGCGATAATTTCGGCATAATATTCTTTGTTAGTTGTGCAAATTTACTTCAAATGTTGAAATTCTATCCCTCTTTTCATTTCTTTTTCGATCTTTGAGATATGAAATGGATTGGCTGGTTTTTTCTCGCGTGTATTGCAGCTTCTTGCACCGATATTTCTGCAGATTCAAATGCCGTTACAGGAATTGCGGATTCTGAAAAAAATCAACGTCAGGATAGTTCTAAAGCTTCCAAGGATTCGATTCAAAAGCTACGGGAAATCGATTCAAAAAAACGGGATTCCTTCCTTTTGGTTTATAATCTAGTTGATATTCAAACGGTAAACAAAGCTATTTTTGTGGATTTGAAGTATGCAACAGCGGATAATTTCATGAAAATTGTCTTGTATGAAAAAATGGATCGTGCATTTTTACAACGGGAAGTTGCAGCACGCTTGTCCAATTGTCAGGATTATTTGACAAAATTAAATCCCAATTTACACTTGCTCGTATACGATGCCGCGCGACCAGAAAGTGTGCAATGGAAAATGTGGAACGCGTTGGATTCTATTCCCGCAAAAGAACGCGGTAAGTTCGTTTCCAATCCGATACATAAAAGTGTACACAATTTTGGCGCTGCAGTGGATCTTACCATTTGTGATTCAAAAGGGAAAGCGTTGGATATGGGAGCTGGATTCGATGATATTCGAGAAATAGCCTACCCAAGTTTGGAAGCTAAATTTCTTGCAAGTGGTGAATTAACGAAACTCCAAGTTGAAAATAGAAATTTACTTCGTAAAGTTATGCAATACCAGAAATTTCGAAATCTTCCAACCGAATGGTGGCATTTTAACGCTTGTTCTCGCGCCGAGGCAAGTTTGAACTACCAAAGTATAAAAGAAGAATTCTGATTTCTTTTCCCGCTTATTTTACAAGCAGTTTAAAGCGGCTCATTTCACCACTCTCTTGCATGTTCAATTTAACAAAGTAAATCCCCGATTTCAACATAGAAATATCCAGAACAGCATGTGCGTTCACCATTTCAGAGATTACGATTGAACCTTGTGAAGAAATCAGTGTTAACTCAGCTTCCCCTTCAAAATTGCCAACAATCGAAATACTGCCATTGGACGGATTTGGAAAGAGTTGTATCGCGTTATTTTGCGTTTCTTCCATTAGTCCAAAAATCCCTATAAAATTCAAATCTTCTACGATTGCACCAACTTTATTCACAACCCAATTGTTTGGATCTAATGAAATCAGCGCGCTGACATCTCCAAAATTCTCAAAGTAGAATTGGTTCAAATTTGCCGCTATGTCTAAGCGAATTACGGTATCGCTCATTCCCGCTCTCGAAAATTTAACTTCCAGCGGATTGGTAAAAAGCGGTGTAATAGATGCTGCAGAACCAGTATGCGTTATTTCGAGTAGGAGATTTGTCCCAACGGAATTCCAGCGCGCAGAATAGGTTGGGTAACCTTCCCCAAAATACCATTCATTGAACATATTTGTTAAATCTAAACCACTTTGCGCTTCTAAAGCTGCTTTCACATGGATTCCTTTCGCAACACTATCGGCATATTGAATTTGGTAATTTTTTAAAGCTTGAAAGAAATTCACATCATTATTCAATAAAAAACGCATGGTATGAATGATGGAAGCTCCTTTGTCGTAGGTTAATCTTCCGCTAAAAATCCGCCCTTCGTTTAAACTATCTAGCACGTAAACACTTCCTGCAGGCTGCGACATAACATTTGTGTGGACATCCAACATGTGTTGATTTTTCTCCGCAGGGTAAAGATTTTCAAGCATCAAGTATTCACTATAAGAAGCGAATCCTTCGTTTACCCAAATGTCTGCCCACGATCCACACGTAACGTTATTTCCCCACCATTGGTGACCAAGTTCATGCGCCGTTAAACCTTTTTCAAAAAATCCTTGCGAAGTCATGGTTTGGTGTTCCATTCCTCCGGAAATCGGCGCCATGCAGTGACCATATTTTTCATCTTCAAAAGGATACATTCCATATAAATCAGAGAAAAGTTCTAGAAAATCAACTGTTTCATCAATTTCAGTTTGGAAATTAGGTAAGGTTGCCGGATTATCGTAGATATAATTTTGGATCATGATTGGTGCGCTTGCACCGACTGGATTTGCATAAATTGTGTATTCAACGTATTTCGCTACTGCTACAGATATCAAATAATAATCAATAGAATGGCGGTGTTTCCATTCGTAACGCGTTGTTCCATTCCCAAGATCAACTGTATTTTCCAGTAAACCATTTGAACCTGCTTTGCAATTATTCGGAACGGTTACTTTCACGGCAACACTATCTGCTTTGTCGGACAAAGATTGTTTACACGGCCACCATTCGTATGCTGAAAAAGGCTCGGAAAGCGACCAAGTTACTCGATTTCCCCAACTTGGAGAAGTTGCATTTGTCATTCCGGAGCCGCCAAGTGGATTCGTTGCTGCCGTTGGCGGTGTGCCGCTGTAATCGATTGAAATAATGAAATTTTGACCTAAAGAAGCATTAACAGGGGCTTTTACTGCAGTGGCGATTCTAGAATACGTAACCGGATTTCCATTGACGCGAACTTGAGAAATTGCCATCGTTGAAAATAATTCAAACAAGGCAGAATCCAAGAATGAGTTTGCTTTTGCATGAATTTCGACTGTTCCAGCAACCGTTGTAACGAGATTATTCATGGAAAGATCCAAAGAATAGAAGTGAACATTGTATTTTTCCGTTTCACTGATTTGTGCAATTGTAAGGGTTGCACTTTTTTGTAGAAATGGACTTGCATGATCTCTTTTAGAACAGTGCGTTGCGTTTTCTTTTTGTGCAAACAAGAAAGTAGAGCACGTAATGAAAAGAATAAAAGTTAAAGTGTTTTTCATAGTTACGTTTGAGAATTCTAAAGTACTCTTTTTTTAGTATTCTAACTTTTTGATAGTATGAAAAACAATTTGCGTTTAACGGATCATTTCTTCGTTTAAAATATGGATAAAATGGAATCCTTTGGGAGCAAATCCTTCGTTGTAAAAGAATTTATGTGCTTTAAAATTACTAGTATACGAATCTAAAGCCATCATGGAGCAATTTTCCGCTTTTGCTTTTTTAGAAATATAGTCGAACATTAATTTACCAACGCCCTTCGAACGGAATTTATCCGAAACAATCAAGTTGTCAATTTCGAGGTATTTCCCACACCATAGTTTCGTTCCAATCCAAATCCCAGCAATTCCAAGGCAGTTTTCACCATCAAAAACAGCAACTTGAGAATAGTTATTATTGGGAAGCATCGCCGTTAGATTTTGCGCGTAAGCTTCTAGTGTCAAGGAAGGATATAATTCTTGTAAAACGCCAATGTATGGCAACATTTCTGATTTTTCTGTTAGTTCTCGTATACTCATTTTGCGTGTTTCAATAGTAACTCCGAATAAAATAATTCATAGATTCTGCGGTATTCATCGTTCCAGGAAGAGCTTTTTTTGAA
>JBEDAD010000268.1:0-6250 GCA_041177985.1 Bacteroidota bacterium
AAAGGAATTCCGTTTACGGTTTTGATTGACAAAGAAGGTAAAATCATCCAGACAAACCTTCGTGGACAAGCTTTGGAAGCAGAATTAGCGCGCATTTTCGGACACTGATATGTCGGAAAGAGCAGGGAAAAATATTTACTTCGCCTCGGATTTTCACCTTGGTGTGCCAACTTACGAAAAAAGTCTGCAACGCGAAAAGGCAATTGTATCGTGGCTAAATGCGATTGAACCAACTGCAAAAGAAATCTTTTTAGTTGGTGATATTTTTGATTTCTGGTTTGAATACAAGCATGCGATTCCTAAAGGATTTGTGCGCTTACAAGGAAAAATTGCGGAACTAACCGATAAAGGAATTCCGGTTCATATTTTCACTGGAAACCACGACATGTGGATTTTCGACTATTTACCAAAAGAACTTGGCGTTGAATTACACAGAAAACCCATTATTCGAGAGTTTTACGGCAAAAAGTTTCTCATTGGTCACGGAGATGGCCTTGGACCAGGCGATCGCGGTTATAAATTCCTAAAGAAAGTATTTGAAAACAAATTCTGTCAGTGGTGTTTTGCGCGCTTGCATCCTAATTTTGGAATCGGATTAGCGAATTATTCATCACGCACAAGCAGAGCGTCCACAGGAGCCGCGGACGAGAAATTTGAAGGAAAGGAAAAAGAATGGTTGTACAGCTATTGCATGGAATTTCTGCAGAAAGAACACATGGATTTCTTTATTTTCGGTCACCGACACTTACCATTGGAAATTGATTTAGGTACTAATTCTACCTACTTTAATCTTGGAGATTGGTTGCAATATTTCACCTATTTAGAATTTGACGGAGAAAAAGCCAGCCTAAAGAAATGGGAGGAAATAAATTAGGCTTGCTATGTTCACTTGTTTCTCGAAAGCGCAAAACCAAAGCGACTGCAATTATACATCACCCCAATACATTAAAAACACAGCGCATAAAACAAGCCAACAGGCAGAATTTTGCAGAAACGAAAGCCGTTTGCTTTATGTTTGAATTTTTCCAGACTGTATAAATTAGTTGAAATGTGGAGCAATCAATATAAGCGTTGAAATTAAAAGTGATGTAAGAAAATTCGTTCAAAGCAAAATTGGTTTGTTTGAATTTGTCCACCTTATTATTGGCAGTATATTTAATTTGCTGCCGTATTATAGAATTTGTATATTTGTTTAAATTTTAGAATCCAATCGCAACAGACAAACTAAATATCGACAAATTAAAAAGCCATTTTAAAAACGTAAAAAGCTTTGAAACAAAGGATATTGTTGCTTTTTATGAGAGGGACGAATCAGAGATTACACAAACTACAGTAAATTGGAGAGTCTATTCTTTAGTTAAAATGGGCTTACTTAACCGCATTGGGAGAGGAAAATTCATTATTGGTAAAACGAAAAGTTTCATTCCTGAAATTTCACCAAAAATGAAAGCAATTAATAGCAAACTTATAAAGGAATTTCCTTACTTGAAAATTTGCATTTGGCATACCTCCGTCCTAAATGAATTTATGGTTCATCAACCTAGACAGATGTTTTTGCTTATTGAAGTGGAGAAAGAAGCTACTGAAGCCATATTTTATTTTTTAAAAGAAGCTAACTATTCGGTATTTATTAATCCAACAAGGGAACTCTTAGAAAAATATTTGCCAAGTGAAAAAGAATCATTGATTATAAAGCCGCTTGTTTCCGAGGCTCCAACTAAACTTATAAAAGGAATTTATACCGCATCATTAGAAAAAATGTTGGTGGATGTTTTCTGCGACGACATTCTTTTTTCAGCACAGCAAGGTAGTGAAATGCGAACACTTTTTAAAGATGCTTTAGCTAAATATTCGGTCAATGAAAACAGAATGCTTCGTTATGCAAATAGAAGAAGAAAAAAAGAAAACTTTACAAAATACTTAAATTCATTTCGATAGGTAACGTAACAAATTTATGGAAGTAGAAGTAATTTACCGCCACAAATGAAGTATTTATACCTACCTTAACAAAACAAAATAGCCGAATAATGTATAGAAAATGATTCATCAAAAAGGAATTTCAATAAACTGGATCAGCAAGGTTTCCAAGGAAAATCGTAATGTGGATAAAATCCTTGTAGAGAAAGTGATGCGTGCTTTGCTTTTATTGGAAGGCCTTGTAATAGAAAAACTTCCTTTTATTTTTAAAGGTGGAACAGCTTTAATGCTTCATTTGAATTCCACCAAGAGATTATCCATTGACATCGATATTATTTTACCGATTACACCAAAAAAATTAGAGCGTATTCTCGATAGAGTTGCAAAAGAACAAGGTTTTAGCAGGAAGGAATTACAACACCGAACTACTACATCGAAAATAAAAAAGGAACATTATAAATTTTTCTACACACCCTTTCATAAATCAAATAAAGAGGAAGATTATGTACTGCTTGATATTTTATTTGAAAAAGTAAATTATGTGCGCGTTTTAAAAATACCAATCCAATCCAAGTTTATTCCAACCAACGGGGAACCATTATACGTGGATGTGCCTTGTTTAGAAGGTCTTTTAGGGGATAAACTAACTGCATTTGCTCCGAATACAACTGGAATTCCATACTTCAAAAAAGAAGACAGTATGAGTATGGAAATTATGAAGCAGTTGTATGATATTAGTAATTTACTGGACGTTGTAAGCGATATGAAAATTATTAAATCAACATTTTACCGTTTTGCAGCAGCTGAATTAGCCTATCGAAATCAAAATGTAATGAACGAGAAAGATGTGTTGGATGATATTATGCAAACCTCCCTTTGCATTGTAACCAGAGGTGCCGATGGCAAAGGGAATTTTGAAGAATTACTACTTGGCATACAGCGCGTAAGTAGTTTTATTTTTACTGAAAGATATCATTTAGAAAAAGCAATAATACACGCTTCTAAGGCAGCTTATTTATCTGCCTTAATTTCACATGATGCAAAAGTGGTAGAAAAATTTAGAAATCCTTTAGAATTAAAAGATTGGTTAATTACAGATCCAATGAATACAAAACTGAATAAATTTAAAAAATCCAATCCGGAGGCTTTTTTCTATTGGTATAAAATTTACGACTTATCGATGCAAACAAAATAGTAAAAATTGATACCTAAAGCATAAATTAAAATTATCGATAAAGGCTTTCTGAACTGCTATCAAAACTCGTTGAATTTCCTTTCTTGGAATAAATTAATTTCTTATATTAGGTGGAATAAATTCAATCTGTATGTCAAACCTATTTGCAACAAACTGGACAAAAAAAGAATTCAAAGCATACGTATTGTTGTATGCTGCAAACGCTAACTTTTTTGAAACGGAGGAAGAAAAAGAAATCATTCTTTCCCTTGTAGATCCGCTACTTTACAAAGAAATTCACCGAGAATTAGACCGAGACAACGATTACCAAAGTATCCAAAAGATTCTGTACAACATGGAGAAATACAATTATTCCAAGGAATCTCTGCACCATTTGATAGAAGACATCGAGTTGGTATTTGACGCAGATCGTCACCACGATGTTTTGGAGGATAATTTTCTTATCGGATTAAGGAAATTACTGACATAAGAATAAAAAGCTACTACAATTAAGCTTTCGTACCAAAAAGAACACGCAACTATAAACGGGATGAAAATTACATTCCAGGCATTCCGCCCTTCATTTGCTTCATCATGTTCATCATGTTTTTTGGATTGCTCATCATTTTCATCATCTTCTTGGTGTCTTCAAATTGCTTCATTAATTTGTTGACTTCCTGAATGTTCAATCCACTTCCTTTTGCTATACGAATTTTGCGTTGGCCATTCATTAGCGAAGGATTAGAACGTTCTTGAGGAGTCATAGAAAGAATTATGGCTTCAATGTGTTTAAATGCGTCGTCTTCAATTTCAACGTCCTTCATTGCTTTTCCCATACCTGGAATCATGCCCATCAAATCCTTGACGTTCCCCATTTTCTTAATCTGTTGCAGTTGACCAAGAAAATCATTAAAATCAAATTGATCCTTAGAAATTCGTTTTTGAAGCTTCCTTGCTTCCTCTTCGTTGAACTGCTCTTGCGCGCGTTCCACCAAGGAAACAACATCACCCATTCCAAGAATCCGATCTGCCATCCTGGAAGGATAGAACACATCCAAAGCGTCCATTTTCTCGCCTGTTCCAACAAACTTTATTGGTTTTTCAACGATTGCTTTTATGGATAAAGCTGCTCCACCGCGCGTATCGCCATCCAATTTGGTAAGCACAACGCCATCGAAATTTATTTTCTCATTAAACGCTTTTGCAGTTTGAACGGCATCTTGTCCTGTCATGGAATCCACCACAAACAATGTCTCCGTTGGCTGAATTGCTTCTTTTACGCGGGCAATTTCATCCATCATCTGCTCATCGATTGCCAAACGTCCGGCAGTATCGACAATTACAACATTAAAACCTTTACTTTTGGCATATTGCACTGCTGCAGTAGCAATTTTAACAGGATCTTTTTCTTCTTTATTGGAATAAACTTCTACAGAAAGTTGTTCTCCAAGCACATGCAATTGGTCAATCGCTGCAGGTCGGTATACATCACAAGCAACTAAAAGAACGTTTTTTCCTTTTTTCGTTTTTAAATAACTTGCCAGTTTTCCGGAGAATGTTGTTTTACCAGAACCTTGCAAACCAGACATTAAAACAATCCCAGGATTCCCTTTTATGTTGATTTCCGTTTCGTTTCCTCCCATCAATTCAACCAATTCTTCGTGGCAAATTTTCACCATTAATTGGGATGGAGAAACGGATTTTAAAACGTCGCGACCAAGTGCTTTTTCTTTTACAATATTTGTAAAATCTTTTGCCGTTTTAAAGTTAACGTCCGCATCTAATAAAGCACGACGCACTTCTTTTAATGTCTCGGCAACATTTATTTCGGTGATTTGTCCGTGGCCTTTAAGAACTTTAAACGCTCTTTCAAACTTTTCCGTAAGATTTTCAAACATGGTAATTGAATTTTATGCCTGCAAAAATACAAAATCTTGATTGATTTTCCCGAATTTTTACCTGCTTAAATAAATAGAAATCAATTTAAAGAAGGAAGATTTGCTTGACGAGATTGTACGCACTTGAAATTTCAATTTCCCACGTATACTCCTACATTCATTTTCGGTGAAAATTGCTGCAAACGCCTCTATTCTTCTGCTAATTCCTTGAATTCCGTCATTTCCTTCTCCGAATACCGTGCTATTTTCAGATTGAGGTACGCAAAAATCACGGTCATTAATGGACTTATTAAATTGAAGAAACAATACATCCAATAGGTTCCTGTGGCAACTCCTAAAACAGTTGCTTGTGTTGCTCCGCATGTGTTCCAAGGAAATAGAACGGACGTAACAGTGCCAGAATCTTCCAAGGTCCGACTTAAATTTTCCGGTTTTAATCCGCGTTTTTTGAACGTTCCAGCAAACATTCTACCGGGAACAACAATTGCAAGGTATTGATCCGACGCAGTTGCATTGAAAAAAATACAGGTTCCAGCGGTCGTTGCAATGAGCGAGCCCGTAGATTTTGCATAAACAACGATGGAACGCGTTATTTTTTGGAGTAATCCGCACGCTTCCATTGCGCCGCCAAAACACATGGCACAAATAATCAACCAAATCGTATTCATCATTCCAAACATTCCGTTGGTTTCCAATAAACCATTGACTTGCTTATTATCCGTGACAACAGCGGTTGAAGATGATAAAGATTTCATCAATGCAACGTAGGATTGTTTCAAATAATCTCCTTTGATTCCAGCGATATTTTTGACGATATCCGGCTGAAAAATAATGGCTGCAGCACCACCCAATAAAGCTCCAAGTAGTAAAGCAGGAACAGCATCCACTTTTTTAACAATCAAAAAGATTACAATTGCAGGAACAAGGAACAGAATTGGTGAAATATAGAATCTCGATTCCAAGGCCTGAATCATAGCATCCACGCCAGCTTCATTTGTTTTTGTGTCGATTGTGAAGCCCAAGACAAGAAAAATAAGAAGCGTTATAATCAACGTCGGAACCGTTGTGTACATCATGTAGCGAATATGTGTAAACAAATCTGTTCCCGCCATCGCTGGAGCCAGATTTGTAGTGTCCGAGAGCGGAGACATTTTATCGCCGAAATATGCGCCAGAGATTATTGCACCAGCAACCATTCCCTCGTGAATTCCCAAAGCCGTTCCAATTCCAAGTAGCGCCACTCCTACCGTTGCAACTGTGC
>JBEDAD010000269.1:0-3647 GCA_041177985.1 Bacteroidota bacterium
GAGATGTTGGATCCTTTGATTATTAGTTGGGGTTATGAAAGCTTTTCACCGAGTGACTCCACTTTTTTTGATTACCACCAGTTCAATGGAACATGCGATTTTTCCGCATATTTAACACTTCCAAAAGCAATAGAATTCAGAGAGAAATACGATTGGGAAGCCGTTATAACTAATTGTAAATTAACACTTTTAGATTGTGCACCTAAACTTTTTAATGAACTAAAAACTGTTCCGTTAGCACCTTTAAACTCGACCTATTTTGGTCAAATCTGCAGTTCTGAAATTCAAACAGAAAAACCAGAAGAATTACAACGTTTGCTCTACGAGAAATATAAAATTGAAATTCCAATAATGCGGCTTGGGCTGATAAATTATATTCGTTTTTCAATGCAAGCCTTTAATACGGAAGAAGATATCGATGTATTGATTTCGGCTTTGCAGGATATTAAAAAACAAACGAATCTGATTTTATAACTAATCAGTTTGAGTAAAAAATTACTTCTAAAAGAAATTTTCCATTTGCAACCGATAAGTATTGCATTTTCATTTTTTTCAATTTTCAATTTCGTTTTGAAAGTAAATTGGAATTCTATAAATGTTTTATTTGTAACTGCTCATAAAGAACTAATGGATAAACAACATCTATGCACAAAGTAAGTATATATTAAATAATTGTTAACGAATGTATTTTTAGCGTATATTAGCAAATCTATAAACGTACTATGAAAAATTATTACATTCTTCCCTTTTTATTTTTTCATTCCGCCTTATTTTCACAATACTGTAGCACCGGAGGACCAACATCTGGCGTTGACTCAAATGTGCAAACAGTGAGTTTAGTTGGAGAAAGTGGAACTATAGCATATACAGGTTGTCCAGGCGTTATTGGAGTACAAAACCTTACCAATTTAGGAACTACTTTAAGCGCAGGAAACGCCTACACGAGTCAAATAAAATTTGGAACGTGCGGTGGGAATTACAACGGAGCAGGTCAAGCTTGGATTGATTTCGATCAAAGCGGATCTTTTGATCCATCAGAATCCATTGGCACATGGAGCGGAATTCCACCAGTTGCCATATCCATTTTTAATTTTAACGTTCCAATTGGTGCTCAAAATGGCGTAACTAGAATGCGCATCAATCAACAAGAAGGCGGAACATTGCCCTTGAATCCATGTGCTTCGTTTTCGTGGGGATCCGTTATGGATTTTAGTATAACCATCATAAATGGTGTAGATTGCAGCGGTTTTATTGGCGATGACATCAACGACCCAATTGAAGTTTCAAGTTTGCCCTATTCCACAACTGGCGATAATTCTTATTGTTATTCCAATCAAAATCCAGTTTACGCTTCACCAGATGTTTATTACCGCCTTTTGCCAAATCCTTTAATGGAATCTGTAACTGTTTCGCTGTGTGGATCTCTTTTCGATACTTTTTTAAGTGTTATCGACGCAAACGGAAATATACTAGCTTTCAATGACGATGCAGAGGCGTGTGGCTCACAATCCTCCTTAACTTTTGACACGGATGGAATTGGCATTGCATACATTATAGTGGAAGGTTGGGGAAATCAAATGGGGAACTATTCCATTTTAATCGAAGGAAACTATTTGGCGACTGAAGATTTAGAAGTACACAATTTGGTTTTATTTCCAAACCCAGCAGCGGAATTCATTGAATTAAAAGGTGTTTCTGGTAGGATTGAAATACTTGATGCAAGTGGCACAATAGTGCATTCCTTGCCTAATTACGCTGGTGAACAAATTGATTTGAATAAATATTCACGAGGTTTCTACTTTGTGAAATACACACAAAATCAAAAGCAATTTTCTGAGAAATTCATTTTAAACTGATGAAAGTGAGATACTATTTTCTTCTCTTACTACTATTAGATTGTTCCGTTTCCCTTGCAAACACGTGGCAACAAAAAGCTAGTTTTGGTGGCGTTGGAAGACACAGAGCAGCTGGAATGTCTATAGGAAACAAAGGTTATATGGGTTTAGGACATGTGAATGGTTCTGGGCAGGATATTTCCTACAAAGATTGGTGGCAATACGATCCAGCATCTGACTCTTGGACACAGAAAGCAAATTTTCCGGTAAATGTGCATGGAGCAGTTACTTTTTCAACCGAAACGAAAGGTTATGTTGGCGGCGGATCGTCGTTGAATGGCGAATTTTTTGAATATAATCCACAAACAAATACATGGATTGCAGTTGCCAGTTGCCCTTTAAATGTTGGCGATGTCCAAGGTTTTTCTGTTCAAAACAAAGGATATGTATACCTTGGGAATCAACTAGCCGAGTTTAATCCGCAGAGCAATACATGGACAATAAAAGCGCAATCGCCAGTTTCTTATGGACAGTGGACGAGTGCTTTTGCAACGGAATCTAGTGGGTTTGTTAAATCCGGAACTAATTTTTACGAATATAAACCCGCAATGAACCAATGGATTCAACGCGCAACTTTTCCAGGATTAATGAGTAATGGCAGCTCTGCTTTTACAATGCATCAAAAAGGCTATTTTACGTGTGGATATGTTGGTGGTTTGACAAACGTAACCGATCAAGTTTGGGAATTCAATCCTGGAAATAATCAATGGAACATGGTTGCAGAATTCCCAGGGACAAAAAGGAGATTTCCAGTTGCTTTTGCAATTCATAACAAAGGTTATTTTGGAACTGGAACAAATGGAATTAATTTGAATGATTTTTGGCAATTCTATGAAAATCCGCTTTCACTTTCTGAACAAGACATTGCAGCTATTGAGGTAAATGTATTTCCAAACCCAGCAGTAGAATCGGTTCAATTTTCATTCGAAGGAATCCATTCCTCGTTTTTATCAGAATGTTCTATTCTACTCTATTCAGCGGATGGAAGATTGCTAAAAGAAGTACAAATCCAATCACAAAATCATGTTTTATCGCGCGGAAATGAAAGAAATGGCATCTATTATTATGCTATTAAACACCATTCCAAGCAACTGAAAACTGGAAAATTAATTTACTATTAATATGATAAAATTAGTAGCTTCAATTTTACTACTTTTTCCATTTGTAATCTTTGGTCAAACAGAAAATTTTTGGGTTAAAAAAAATGATTTTGGAGGTCTAAAAAGAGAACGAGCGATTTCTTTTTCTATTGGCGATTTCGGTTATGTTGGAACAGGTGTTGACACCGGTGAAGTTGTTCTGAATGACCTTTGGCAATATAATGCCGCAAATGATTCTTGGACGCAAAAAGCGAATTTACCCGGTTCCGTTCGAAGAGATGCAGTTGGTTTTTCCATCGGATCAAAAGGGTATGTTGGAACTGGAATTGATAGCACGGAGTCTTTGGGCGCTGCTATTTTAAAAGACTTTTGGGAATACGATCCACAAACCAATTCGTGGCTGCAGAAAGCAGATTTCCCTGGCGGTGGAGGATTGGGCGTTTATTTTTCTACCGGATTTAGCATAGATTCGAAAGGGTATATTTGTTGCGGAAAAATGGGACCTTCCTTATATTCCAATGAACTTTGGGAATATAAACCAAATATAGATCAATGGACACAGCGTTCAAATTTTCCGGGCGGTGTGCGTTACCAACTTGCTTCTTTTACCATTGAAAACAATGCATACGTTGGACTTGGTGCGACGCAAGAT
>JBEDAD010000270.1:0-3385 GCA_041177985.1 Bacteroidota bacterium
GCCTTTCAAGCGCCAACCTCGTGCACGCGTAGCATCTTCCACTCGTGTTGTTCCAACATCAATAACTACTGCGCCTTCCTTTACCATGTCGGCACTAACAAAATCCGGTTGTCCAATTGCAGCAATCAAAATGTCTGCAGATAGACAAATTTCACGAATGTTCTTGGTTCGGCTATGCGCCAATGTTACGGTACAATTTCCGGGATTTGCATTTCTTCCAAGCATAATACTCAGCGGCGTACCAACAATGTTGCTTCGACCAAGAATCACGCAATTTTTACCTTCTGTTTCAATTTTATTGCGTTTCAATAACTCCAAAATTCCTGCTGGAGTTGCCGGAAGAAATCCAGGTAAATTCAACACCATGTTTCCCAGATTCACTGGATGAAAACCATCCACATCTTTCTTAGGATCAATAGCTTGTGTAATTTTCATTTCGTCGATATGCGGAGGAAGCGGCAATTGCACGATGAAACCATCAATTGATCTATCTTCGTTCAAGGCTTGCACTTTTGCCAGCAATATTTCTTCAGGAACAGAATCATCGTAGCGAATCAGTGTACTTTCAAATCCAATTTGATCGCATGCTTTAACTTTAGCACCAACATAGGTAAGCGAACCGCCGTCATTTCCAACCAGAATTGCGGCCAAATGCGGAATTTTTTTTCCGTTTTTCTTTCGCTCCTGCACTGCCTCTGCAAGTTCTTTCCTGATTTCATCTGCCGTAGCTTTTCCGTCTAATATGTGCATCTGCGCTATTTTAGGCAAAGATACATTTGTCCGTTCGGATTTGAAAGAAACAACCACTTTCTTTTGAAAAAAGTTCTACCTTTAAAGCTTAAAAAAAACGAAAAATGAAGAAGCTATTAGTTTTTATTTTTACCGGATTAACATTGGCAATTTCTGCGCAAACTAAAACCATTGAAGGAGTAGAATTGGGTTTGGATGGATTCGTTGGCGCGTCCACATTGGGCGGTTCCTTTGGTGTAGGCCCCAAAATCGGACTTCGTTTTAATGAGAATTTAATTTTGGGACCTTCCTTTAGAATGCAAAGAACCTGGTCAAACAATATCGGACAAAAATTTGGCTACACGATTTATGGCGGTGGAATGTTTTTGCACGGCCGTTATAAAAACGTTTTATTTGGTGGATTTGAATTTGAAATGTTAAAAAGTCCGATTAGCTATACAGTCGTTAATCCCTCTAAAAACTGGATTCCAAGTTTATTTATTTGCGGTGGATTTTCAAAAGAATTCAATCAAATTATTCGGTTAAATGTCGGACTTTACTACGATATAATCAACCATGTGAATAGTCCGTTTAGACAAGCTTATTTTGTAAAAGTAACCAACCAAGTGGGGCAAGTCGTAAAATATGTTCCTATGATTTATAGAATTTCATTCTATTTTCCAATTGGGAGAAAAGACAAAGATTCAAAGTCAAAAACCTCTGAAGAATTAGAAGAATCGGAATATTAAATTTAGCTTAATTTTAAGTGCAAAAAAAAACGGAAATCAAATGATCTCCGTTTTTTTTATGTTAACTAATTTCTTAGAATCCTTGTCCTTGTTGTGGCATAGCTTGTTGTGGCGGTTCTGGTTTCACAAAACTTCCTGCTTTTGCATAATCCACTAATTCGATTACGAAACACAAAGACTCGCGTCCCATTTGCTCGCCATAGGCTAATTGCCAAGGAATGTAAACGCGGTATTTACCACCTTTTTTCATCTTTGGCACCACGTACGTCCAGCCAGGAATTACGCCGCCTTCAAGCTTTAAAGCAACAGCATCTTTGGTTCCTTTTTGTTTTTTCATTTCGTACGAACTTTGCACTGTATCTCCCGTTGCAGAAGTTAGAATATATTCCACTTTCACATCATCCGTTGGACTTGGGCTTCCGCCTTTTCCTTCCGAGATAACTTGGAGAACAATCCCATTATCAAACACTTGCGCACCGGAGATTTTCTTAGCTTGATCCATCATGATTTTGCCATTCTTCACGTTCAATGTCTTGATGAAATCCTGAATCATTTTTTGCTTATTTTCTTCCGAAATAAGTGTGTCTTTTTTCAATAAACCATGGCGAAAACCGATATTCACCATTTTCAAGTCTATCATTTCTAGACTTTTCATTTGTTTCATATCTTGGTAAAATGCGTATGCAGTTAATTTCCCAAGACATTGTGCGCCTTGTTTAGCGTACGTTGAATCAAAATCCTGAAAGTTGGGACCGAATAATTGTGTTAATGTAGCCTCGCAATCTACGGGTTTATTGTTGTTCATATTGTCAGCAAAGCCTTTCGCTATTTCTGCCATATCCAGGCGATCTATGTTTGGATCTTGCGTTCCAACAATCGTTTTTGCATTCATTGCACCTAGAACGTAGGAAAGTTTGTCTTTTTCTGAAACCAGGTTTACAATCTCTTCCTCTTGTTCTGTTTTATTTCCACAACTCATCATAAGCAGTGGAAGGAAAATAAAAATCAATTTTTTCATTATGAAATAGCTAAAAGTTCAACATCAAAAATCAAGGCGCTATACGGCTTTATCGGACCCCCTGGATGCGGATTTGCGCCATACGCCAATTCTTGTGGGATGTACAATCTGTATTTTGAACCAACCGGCATTAATTGCAAAGCTTCTGTCCATCCTGGAATTACTTGGTGAACGCCAAAAGTTGCAGGTTGATTTCGCTCCACAGAACTATCGAAAACCGTTCCATCGATTAACGTACCGTGGTAATGTACTGAAACCGTATCTGTTGCTGCAGGTTTTGCACCATCGCCGGGCGTTATCACTTCGTACTGAAGACCAGAGTCTGTTGTATGAATCCCAGTTTTCGTTTTATTTTCGTGTAAAAATGCTTCGCCTAATTCTCGGTTTTGGCCAAATTTAGCTTCCCCAGCATTTTGCAGGTAATTTTGTATGATTGTATTTGCCATTTCCGGCGTATACTTTGGCTCTTTCCCTTCGAAAGCATCGGCAATTGCTTCTGCTAAAACCTCTGGAGAAATTCCGTCTAAATCTTGCTGCATCAAGCTTCCTGCAATACTCATTCCAACGCAGTAGCTTACTGCTTTAATTTCTTCTGTCATTTGTGTAATTTTTATGCAAAAATAAGCAGAAAAGTCGAACTGTTAAAACAACCCGACTTTCTTCTCGTTAATTAAACTTATTTTAGTGCTTTGTAAAATCCATGTTGTACGTTGCCCCGATTTGAAGTGTATGGTTTCGTTCCATTTTTACACCATCTGATTTCACGATAAATTGGTTCAAATACCCCAGTTGCACTTGAAAATCTTTAGTGAATCGCCAACCAATAGCCCCATACAAACGATTTTGATCCAAAATATTTTTACCGATTCCTTTTCCAAAACCTAAAAAA
>JBEDAD010000271.1:0-7374 GCA_041177985.1 Bacteroidota bacterium
GGTATTGATGGTTTGGAGAATAATGTATATTTGTATGACTTGGATGGCAGTAATCTTCTGGATAAGCCATTGGAAGGCAGTACAAAAAGCATGATAAACTTGTGTGATAATGTATTAACCCTCACAACGATTGTAGACAATTATTTAATTCAATATAAAATTAACCGTTAAACTATTACTATGAGATTACTTCAAAAAGTCTGTTTTATTTTAGTTTTTGCACTTTCTTTTCACGCAAATTCTCAAAACTATTTAGGTGTTCACAGCAGCAATTATGCAGGAGTCATGGGGACAGATTTGCAACCTGCGAGTTTTGTCGATGGCAGATTTGCTGTAGATATCAATTTAGCGAGTTTTAATTTTAACACCTATACAAATGCGGTTGCTTTTGACACGAAAGATATGCCTAAATGGTGGGTTAAATCCTTTAGTGATACAACAATTTATAATTCTTGGGCAAAACCAACAGCTACTTTCACAGACAGATATTTAGTGAAACGTTACGATCAAAATTCTTCTAAAACACTCGGAGTATATTCCAATACACAAGTGGACATATTGAATTTTATGTTTCATATAAAACCCACCATTGCAATAGGATTTTCAGCAAAGTTCAGGTCTATTACCAATGCAGATGATATCGATCCAAAACTTGCGATTTTGGGAGAAAACGAATTGAATTATGCCCAATTGTGGAATGTTCCTTTAAATGAAGAATTAATATCGATTAACCATTTATCCTGGTTGGAATATGGTTTTAATTATGCACAAGTATTAAAAGACGATGGAGAACATTTCCTAAAAATGGGAGGTCGTGCAAAATACCTATCTGGCATCGCAGCTGCTTTTTTATCTACCGATAATTTCAAATACCAATTAAACAATGCAGATACTTCAGCTCAGCTTCAAGGTGATTTTAATTATGGCTATTCTGGAAATATCGATGCGTATGCGAATGGCTCAGAAACAGGGATTCCAAAACAAGCTTCAAAATTTGGATTAGGTTTGGATTTAGGATTCGTTTATGAATGGCGTCCAAACTGGAAAGAATATAAATACGATATGGATGGCGAAACAAATATTTGGAGGAAAGATCAAAATAAATACAAAATTCGCATTGGAGCATCCCTTTTGGACCTTGGAGGAATGAAATTTCAAAAAGGAGGAATGAGCAGAAACTTCACCATAAATTCTACCACTCCATTTGACTTGCACGTTTTTGATTCTGCGGAATCACTGTTGGATGCGGATCAAAAAATTGATAGTTTAATCACAAATTCCGGTGAATGGAATGCTGGCGAGGATACTTCATCGACTTTTTTCATGAAAACACCGACGGCGTTAAGTTTACAATTTGATTTTCACATTTGGAAATCATTTTATGTGAATGCCACAGGTATTATGAATTTAAATACCAAATCAACCGGAACAAGTGTACATATTGCAAATCAATTTTCAATTACACCAAGTTTTGATTATGCTTGGTTTGGAATACATGTTCCAATATCTATTAATTCCTACTCTGGGTTTAAAACTGGAATAGCGACGAGACTCGGTCCGTTGACGCTTGGAATAACCGATTTCAAAACATTACTTGCAACAGGCCAAGTTCGAGGAGCCGAAGTTTTTGCTGGATTGAGAATTCCTGTTCTTTATTCAGAACCAAAAGATATGGATAAAGACAAAGTGTCTGACCGTGTGGATGAATGTCAAACGGAACCTGGAATTTGGTCGTTCAAAGGATGTCCGGATACGGATGGTGATGGCATAAAAGATATGGATGATAAATGTCCTACAGAATTTGGTTTGGTAAAATTCAATGGTTGTCCAGATAAAGATGGCGATGGAATTACAGATAAAGAAGACGCGTGTCCAGATTTGGCTGGAGATTTAAAATTAAAAGGTTGCCCGGATTCAGATGGTGATGGAATAATTGATACGGAAGATGCTTGTCCAACAACCAAAGGATTAGCCGCTTTCAAAGGCTGTCCAGACACGGACAATGACGGAATCAAAGATCTTGACGATGCTTGTCCAGATGTTGCTGGACCGCTTGTGAATCAAGGTTGCCCAGATACAGATTTAGACGGCATATTTGACTTTTTAGATAATTGCCCAACGGTTTACGGACCGAAAGAAAATAATGGCTGTCCTTGGCCAGATACCGATGGAGATGGATTGTTGGATAAAAATGATGAATGCCCATACATTGCTGGCCCAATAAAAAATAAAGGTTGTCCGTACCAAGATACCGATAATGATGGCGTTTTGGATAAAGACGATGATTGTCCAAATACAGTAGGTCCAATTTCCAATAAAGGATGTCCTGTAATTGAAAAAGAAATCATCGAAATTCTGAAAACTGCATTTGATAATTTAGAGTTTGAAACAGGAAAGGATATCATAAAATCCAGTTCTTTTTCTTCCTTGACAGAATTATATGAAGTACTGAATAAGAAACCGTTATGGGGATTACAAATTTCTGGACATACGGATAACGTTGGAGATGATCAGCAAAACTTGGTATTGTCTAAGAAACGTGCGGAGGCAGTTAGAAGTTTTATGATTTCGAAAGGTATCGATGCGAGTAGGCTGACTGTTTTATACTTTGGTGAAACAAAACCAATTGCTACAAACGACACAGTTGAAGGACGCCAGAAAAACCGTCGTGTAGAAATGAAGATAATAATCAAATAAAACCTATTTTTTTATTTGGAAGGGTCGGCTGAAAGGTCGGCCCTTTTTCATGAAAACAGATTATTTAAACTAATTTTGGATTATGATACATTTAACCAAAAAACACCGATATGCATTAAGTATTCTAACTGGAGTACTTTTAGTAGTTTCGTTTCCGTTCACTGGAAGTTTAACGCCATTGGTTTTTATTTCATGGATTCCCTTGTTGTTTGTAGAAAGCTATATCAGCAAGAAAAACTATCGTTCCGGCAAAATATTTCTACATGCTTTTATCGCTTTTAGCATTTACAATGTTGGAACAACCTGGTGGATTTGGAACGCAAGTCTAGAAGGTGCTCTGATGGCATTTTCGCTGAATTCACTTTTTATGGCGAGCGTTTTTTTTCTATTTCACCTTACAAAAAAAAATGTTGGACAAAAAGAAGGGTATTTGTCGCTTCTATTTTATTGGATTGCGTTTGAATATTTCCACTACCATTGGGAATTATCTTGGCCGTGGCTGAATTTAGGGAATTCATTTTCAATTGTACCATCCATCGTTCAATGGTATTCTTACACCGGAGTGCTTGGAGGAACATTTTGGATTCTACTTTCGAATTTAGTTGGCTTTCGAATACTGGATAATGTATTTATCAAAAGAGAAAAATGGTTGGTTCAAACACCATTAATCTATGGTTTTTCACTTTTGCTGATTGTACCTGTAAGCATATCTCTTTTTCAATATTTCTCTTATTCTGAAGAAAAGAATCCGATAGAAGTTGTTTTAATTCAACCGAATATTGATCCGTATAACGAGAAATTTGTTGCAACGCTTGAAGAGCAACTAAAGAAAATGTGTGATTTGGCAGATCCACTCGTAACTGCTTCAACCGATATTGTTATTGCACCAGAAACAGCAATTAGTTGGCCTTTTTACGAAGAAGATCTTCTCTTGACCACATTTTATCCGTACCTGAAAAGTAGACAGGAAAAATGGGGTAATCCATCGTTTTATTGCGGAGCATCCACAGCGCGGTATTTTGATAAAAAAAACTCCTTTGCATCTCGGAAATTTAGCGATGGACCAGGCTATTATGAAAATTATAATAGTTCACTATTGCTAGAAGACAAAGAAAAACGCACGTTTCTTCATAAATCCAAACTTGTTTTAGGCGTTGAGAAAATGCCGTTTACGGATTGGCTGCCATTTTTGGAAGAACTATCCATCGATAAGGGAGGAACATCCGGTTCGCTTGGAATTGAGAAGGAAGTGAAAGTGTTGGAAACCAAAGAAATGACTTTCGCTCCAGTAATTTGCTACGAATCTATTTATGGGGAATTTAATGCAGAACAATGTAGAAAAGGAGCGCAAGCGATTTTTATTATTACCAACGATGGATGGTGGCGAGATACACCAGGATATAAGCAGCACATGAGTTTCGCGCGATTGCGGGCAGTTGAAAACAGAAGAAGTGTTGCGCGTTCGGCAAATACAGGAATAAGTTGTTTTATCAACCAGCGAGGAGATGTGGTAAAACGTTCAAAATGGTGGGAACCAATTGCGTTAAAGGAAACGATTAACTTAAACAATGACACCACCATGTATACAAAATATGGTGATGTCATTGGTAGAAGTTTTGCTTTTGTAAGTGCTTTAATTTTACTGTTAACCTTCACAAGAGCATTTAAGCGAATTTTTACTCGTTAAATTTCAAGATTCCGAAACGTTCTTTTTTACCATAAACAGCATATAGAAGCATTTCTTTTGTACCATAATCAATATGGAATTTTTTAGGAACTGCAAGCGCTGTGATTTCCTTTCTATCGAAGAATGTTTTTCTTTTTAGATCGCCATCTTCCAAATCCAATTCAACTATTGCAACAACATTTTTCTTTTTACCAAAATTCGCAGGGTACGTTCTATCTGATTTAATAAAGTTCCCTTTTTCATCGTAATTTTTCACGTTATCGTTGAAGATGAAACACAAATTACCTTCATCTACAAAACGAGCATAAGAACTAAAAGGTCCACCATCATTGGTTGAAACTTGGTATTTTGGAATTTTCTTTAACCAGTTAAATCCACCATCTACGCCAACTTTAAACGCAATAATATCGTTGTAATAATACGTGTACGTTGTGCGTGTAGCTCCTGTTTTTGGATCTGTATACGTTGTTACAACTACATAATACTGCTCCAGGGAGCCAACAATGCTTCCATCTTTTAAAACTTCTGTTTGACGCATTACATAATTATACAATTGCGGTTCACCTTTTCCTTTACGTTCTTTTTTCTCTGCTTTTTCCTTTTGGCGATCCGACCAGTCTTGGGTGATGAAATCTTTACCGAATTTCTCAAAACCTTCGTCGATAACTTCTTGTTTATTAAAATCTGCTCTCAAATAAAACAATCCAGTTACTCCGGCTTTCCCTTGGTCACCATAAATCCCGGTAATCGTGAAAACTTGGTTATTATCCGAATTCATTGTCATCGCTTCTACTCGCTTTCCTTCCAAGTCGATTGTGAAATCTTCCAAGTCATCCGGCGTAATATGCAAAATATGCATTGCCTTGTAATTGAGGTAATTTCTGAATATTTTCTTTGCTTCCGGCTGTTCAAATTCCGTCACACTGATGAAATAATCTCCTGTATTCGATAAATAATGAAGGTTTATCTGAGATAATTTACCTTCGTAAGGCAATTTATAATCTCCGTCAGATACCTCATTCATTTCATTGTCATAAATTTTATAACCGTATCTGTCTTTTTCATCTTTTTTACCAGGAATTTCCCAAACGACGCCAAAAAATGCTTTGTCCCGTGAACTTATGATATTGAAAAAACCTTTTGATCTGCCTTTTTCCAACTGGTAACTAGCCAATTTTTTTGCATTTCCTGAGGTCGCCATGTTTTTGTCGTATTCCTGCATGAAGAAAGTGTTTTTTCCATCTTTTTTATCCGAAAGAAACACAACTAACTTTTCACCGATAACTTCAGCGCCTTCAAACGAAGCCATTCCTCCATCGGCTTTCATTTCCATCTTTCCAGTTGCTGTAATTTTGAAATTCTGATGATTTGTAAGTCTGTAAGAACCTAAAAGTGCGCCTCCACTCCATCTTAATGCGTAAAAATCTTTTCCGGATTTTGGCAATAATGAAATTAATCTACTTGTTGATTTCTCCATAATTCCCCACTCAATATCATAGCTTTGTCCAAAAGAAAAGCTCGTCAGTAAAAGGAAAAAAAGTAATTTTGAAATTTTCATACGTGTGTTTATTAAAAGTTTTGGGGTCTAATATAACTATTATTTAACTAATTGAATACCTGTGTAATTTTCTGGGGTAATTCTTTTTAGCCTATTTTTCAAAGCTTCTGAGATTTCCAGAGAGTCTAAAAATGCGTGAACGGATTCTTTGCTTACAGCTTCATTTTTCCTGGTTAATCCTTTAAGTGCTTCGTAGGGCTTTGGAATTCCTTCGCTTCTCAAAATTGTTTGAATAGCTTCTGCAACTACGGCCCAGTTTCTTTCAAGATCCTTTTCAAAAGCTTCTTTGTTCAGGAGTAATTTACCCAAGCCCGCCAGTGTAGACTTTACCGCAATGAATGTATGCGCAAAAGGCATTCCGATAGTTCGTAAAACGGTGGAATCTGTCAAATCCCGTTGCAAGCGAGAAACCGGCAATTTCGACGATAAATGTTCGAATAATGCATTAGCAATTCCTATATTCCCCTCTGAATTTTCAAAATCAATCGGATTAACTTTATGTGGCATTGCGGAGGAGCCAATTTCTCCTTCTTTTAATTTTTGTTTGAAATATTCCATGGAAATATAAGACCACATATCTCGATCCAAGTCTAAAATGATGGTGTTTATCCTTTTCATACAATCGAACAATGCTGCTAAATTGTCGTAATGTTCAATTTGAGTTGTCGTTTGACTTCTATCTAATCCGAGATTAGTATGCACGAAATTATTAGCAAATGAAACCCAATCGTGGTCGGGAAATGCAACATGATGCGCATTAAAATTACCTGTTGCTCCGCCAAATTTAGCCGAAAAAGGAATTGCTCTCATTTGTTTTAATTGAATGCTCAACCTTTCGGAAAAAACCATTATTTCCTTACCAAGTCGCGTTGGAGAAGCTGGTTGGCCGTGCGTTCTAGCCAACATTGGAATATCTTTCCATGCTACTTGATATTCCTCCAATTTGTGGATCAACGATTCAATCAACGGATAATATTGTTCTGTTATCGCTTCTTTTAAAGATAAGGGAATAGACGTATTGTTTATATCTTGGGAAGTCAAACCAAAATGGACAAACTCCTGAAAATGATCTAGGTTCAATTCAACAAGTTTTTCTTTTAGAAAATACTCCACTGCTTTCACATCGTGGTTGGTTATTTTCTCCGTGTTTTTTATCCAATTTGCATTCTCCTCTGAAAAGTTCGTGCAAAGTTCACGCAAAGCGCTATATTTTTCCTTCGGAAATTCCTTTAATGGTTCAATTCCAGATTCTACTAAAGCGATAAAATATTCCACCTCTACTATTACCCGGTATTTTATCAATCCAAATTCGGAAAAATAAGGTTGTAATTCTTTTGTTTTGGATTGGTATCGACCATCAATCGGCGAAATTGCCGTTAGACTATTAAAATTCATTTGATTTAACTTTAGGTGTTTTTATATCCTTCGTCTT
>JBEDAD010000272.1:0-4057 GCA_041177985.1 Bacteroidota bacterium
AGATTACTTTCAGATTCTGTCCAACCAACTGGTAAGATAGTTGTGGTAAAACTCCAACTTGTCGGTAAAACCGCTTGAGATTTAACCGAAAAACTGATTAAAACAGCAAGAAGGGATGCGTAAATTACTTTTTTCATGTGTTATTTTTATTGTTTATTTAAAATTCAAAACCTACGGATATATTAAAGGTTGTACCTTGACCGAAAAATACTGTTGCGGAATTAGCATCAAAATCTTTGGTGCCATCTTGGTGACCATTATTACGAGCATCTGAGATATACAAAGTATTCAAAGCATTAAAAATATTGCCTTTAAAATTTAGACTGCTTTTCTCAAATTTAACACGGTAACCTGCGTGGATACTCATTAATCCATAAGAAGGTATAACCCATGATTCTCTTCCACCATTGTTATCTGTCAAACTAAATGGGTCAAAGGAACTGTAATAACGATCAAAATAGGAATATTTAATCTTGATATAGCCATTTTTTACAATTCCCCAACGAACACTTGCTGCATAAGTAGACTGTGCTGCATCTCCAACGTGCACTCCTTTAGCATCAAAAGTAAATTTTGTACCAAGAACATCAATTGTTTCAGACGATTGCCAGGTCCAATTACCATATGACGCCATTCCCTCTAAAACAATATTTTTAGAAACATTCCAAGCGACATCCATTTCAACACCCATGTGCAAAGCATCCATTCCATTAACATTTGCTCGTACAAATTCTGTTGGATCTAATGGATTTGGTACATTCACACCAAAAGGAAAAGGTTTATTTTTCCAATATGTAAAATATCCATTCCCATTAATACTTAATTTTTTAGATCGAAAACCATATCCAACTTCTGTCGCATAAATAATTTCGTTTAAAATTTCCTCAAAAAGTGCATTCGTATTGTTGTCTATAACATTACTAAATTGCGGTGTTCTTGATAAATAGCCTAGATTCAGGAAAATATTAGAACGTTCCGTAATGTTTAAATTCGTTCCAGCTTTAACCGTAAATCCACCCAACCATTTCCAATCCGTTTGATTATAGATAAGCTCGGGAGAATCGTTTGTGTATGTTTTACCGTTATACGTTACAGTATCAGAATAACCGACCAAAATAATTGAATCTCCATCGTGTAGTTCTTTTGGTCTGAAATAATCAACTCCTTTGTACCCATTTACAACCGTTGATGCATTGATAAAAGCAGTCCAACGACCGTGTGAATACTCTCCTTGGCCAAATGCTCCCATCCATTGCATTATCCCATCACGATCATTCTGATAAGGCAAATCAGCTCTGGCAATTTTATCTCCAACAACTTTCATTGCAGTTGGTGCATTTTTATCCGCATCATTCACAAAATAATCCCCTCCTAACAAGTCTGTAATTACTGTGTAATGTTGACCTCTGTAATACCGATAATCTAAACCACCAGAAAAATTCCACTTAGAATTCATTTTGTAATCAAACTGTGAAATTCCTCCTATCCAATGGTGATTGTTTACGGAAGCAGCTAAAACTTGGGATGATTTTCGTTTTATAGAATCGTATGCAAAATCTGTTGTAGGGTAAATAGTTCCAAAAAGTGTTTTATACTTATTATTATATATAATCTGATCCCAATCAACTAAACCTTCCGCATTGTATAAAATAGTGGAAGAAGAATTATAATATCTTTCTCCTCCACCTCTTCCTATGGAAACGTATGCCATATTTGAAATGGATAATTTTTCATTTACCTTCCAAAAATCTTTGATTGTAACTTGTGGTTTATGGTAAAAATTTCTTCGTTCATTCAATACCTTTTTTTCTCCGGTAATAGAATCTGTCACATATCCCCAATGTTGGTTGAATCGTCTTCCTCTATCGTTATCTACGTCCATTAAACTTCCTGTAATTCCAAGTTTTGTTGCATATGTAGAATCCCAGTATTCAATTGGTTGGTTGAAAGATCTTTGACCATGCTGTTGAGGCGCACCAAATCCACTGATAGATAATACATGGTTTTTTATTTTCTTCTGAACTTTCAAGTAATAAAATCCACCTTGCGTATTGAGGCCATCTACCCAACCATTTCCTTGTTTGTAAGAACCAGAAAATAAAACTCCCCAGCCATTCTTTAAAGTACCGGATTTGTAAGATAAAGATGTTCGAAGAAAATCTCCTGTTCCATATTCCTGGTTCACTGTAATCGCACGTTTGCCTCCAGTATTCTCCGTTAAAATATTCATAGTTCCACCAACTGAAGGCATTGCCAATTTTGTAGCACCTAAACCTCGTTGCACCTGTATTTGTTGTGTGATAGCATCTAAACCAAACCAATTTGACCAATAAACCCAACCATTCTCCATATCGTTGACAGGAACTCCATCTATCATAACTCCAACATTCCGTTGATCAAATCCACGTATTGTAATTCGTGCATCTCCATCTCCTCCGCCTTGTTGTGTAGCATGAATGCCTGGCTTTGAATTTAAAATCATTGGTAAATCCTGGGAACCTAGTTCCTCAGAAAGTTCTTTTTTCCCAAGTGTTGAAACTGCAACAGGTGTTTTTCTATCTTGTGCAAGATTGCCAATTACTTTTACTTCTTCTAATTCTTGGCTTCCACCCAAAAGAATGTCGTATTTAAAATTTGGCGAATTGACTTTTATTTGCTGTCGAAGCGTATCGAAAGACAACATGGAAACTACAAGTGTATATTCTCCATAAGGAACATCTTTAATAGAATACTTCCCACTTGGGTCGGATAATGCACGGTAGGTTCCTCCCAAAGCTACTTTCGCTCCTACAATAGGCTGCTTGGTCATATCGTCCACAACTTTACCACTGACTATTGAGATTTGTGACATTCCAGACAAAGAAGCAAGCACGAAAAAAAGAAGTATAATTATCCTCATCTTAAAAATTTATTCGAAAAAGAGGTCGGTATTAACCGACCTCTTTTGTATTTAATTAAAATTATTTAACAATAACTCGTTTTGTGATTTGTGTGCCAGATTCATCTGTAATTTTCAAAAGATACAAGCCTTTAAATGCGCTTAGATCAATAGATAGTAACGATTTAGATTGGTTCTCAATTGTAGCAACTGTTTGTCCTAATGAATTAATAACCTGTACTTTTGTAACAACAGAAGCGCCTTTAACATAAACAATTCCATTTGTTGGATTTGGGAAAAGAGACACTTCAGCCAATGGTTTCATAGAATTTACAGATAAAGGAGCACAATCGCACTCATGTGTTCCTAACGAATTCCAATTTCCATCTAAAATCGGATTACCTGAACTTCCGAAAATTGTATCGCCATTAAGATCTAATCGAACAATTACTGCAGGGATAGAATCGTATTCAGCGAGTGGATTGAAAAACGAGATTAACGGATTTGTAGCTCCTTTGAGTATTGATGGTTTTCTCAATAGAGAATAATCTTTCGTGACAATTACTCCCGCACCAGTAAAAGGAGAAGCAGTTGACCAGCCTGTTCCTGGATCTTCGCCAATTTTACCAAAGATATCTACTGCAATTGCAGCAGAAATATTGCTAGTTACGCCTTTAGCTAAGACAACTGCATCGTTTCCATTAAAATAAAAAGCATTACTTGTATTGTAAACTGGACAATAAAAACCGTCCCCTCTAACTTCTAATGAATCCCAAATCGGAGCCTCTTGACCTGTTCCAAGCGGATCTCTTTTATCTAAAACTGCAACATAAGTGCTGTATGGAGCAATAGTTCCTATTAACTGAATAGCATTTGAGATTGTGGCGCTAGTAGCTCCATTGGAGTATCGTGCTACAAAATACTGATTCAAATTAATTGAATTTGCCGTTGGATTATAAATTTCTAAGGCCTTATTATTTGACCAACCTTCAACATATTCTGAAATAAAAAGATCAGAACAGTTTTGCGCGAAGGAAGTTCCAAGCGCCATTACACTAACAAAAAGTAACGTTTTTTTCATGGGATTCAATTTATGATTAATTAAGAAATTACGGATTTTGAACAATGAAATTGGAAGGATGTACCGGCAAGCAAGAACTTGTGGTGAAAGTTTGAGAA
>JBEDAD010000273.1:0-2570 GCA_041177985.1 Bacteroidota bacterium
ATATTTTAATTTTTCAACGGTGCATTTTCACTTTAGATAAGTATTTCTTAGGTATTGAAATACAGAATTTAGACTTGTTCGACATGCGGTGCAACTCTTATTTTTTATCCTATTTTTGTACCTAAATAATTACGGACCTAAAACGTATTTTAAAGTTGACAAATCCATTATTGATCATAACGCCCCCATTCACACAATTAAATACGCCGTATCCAGCATCCGCATATTTGAAGGGATTTTTGAATACAAAAGGTATTTCTGCAAAACAAGCAGATCTTGGAATTGAGGTGATTCTTGCTATTTTTTCAAAAAAAGGGCTGAGTGACTTGTTCACGGAAGCAGCAAAATGCAAAAGCGAATTAACCGACAATGCCACCCGAATTTTGGCATTGAAAGACGATTATATTCAAAAAATTGATCCTATAATTTTATTTCTTCAAGGAAAAAATCCAACACTTTCACATACAATTTGCCAGGAGGATTTTCTCCCAAAAGCCGCTAGGTTTAACCAACTAGAAGAGTTGGATTGGGCATTTGGAATCATGGGGCTTCAGGACAAAGCCAAGCACCTTGCAACGCTTTTTCTGGAAGATATTTCAGATTTGATTGTTGAAACAATCGATCCGCACTTTGGCTTTAGTCGTTATGCAGAGCGATTGGGAACTTCTGCCAATAGTTTTGATGCTTTATATACAGCGCTGCACGAAAATCAAACCTATACAGATACGCTTTTACTTTCCATTCTGAAAGCACGAATAGAAGAAATAAATCCGGAAATTGTCGCTTTCACGGTTCCTTTTCCGGGGAATCTATATGCAGCTTTTCGTTCTGCTCAATTTATAAAAAAATATTTTCCCTCCGTTAAAATTGCGATGGGCGGCGGTTTTGCAAATACCGAACTACGCGCTATTTCCGATGTGCGCGTATTCGAATTTTTCGATTTTATAACCTTGGATGACGGGGAAGCGCCAATCGAACATTTACTGGAATACATCGCAGGAAAACGACGTGAAAACGACTTGAAACGAACCTTTTTATTGAAAGATGGCGCAGTGTTTTATGCGAATAATTCGAAAGAAAAAGACTACAAACAAAGTGAAGTCGGCACACCAGATTACAGCGATTTAAAACTCGACGCGTATATTTCTGTCATTGAAGTGGTAAATCCAATGCACCGATTGTGGAGCGATGGAAGGTGGAACAAATTGACCATGGCGCACGGCTGTTATTGGGGAAAATGTACGTTTTGTGATATTTCGTTGGATTACATCAAAGTATACGAGCCAATTGCTGCAAAATTACTCTGCGATAGAATGGAAGAATTGGTACAGCAAACCGGACAAACAGGTTTTCACTTCGTAGACGAAGCTGCTCCTCCTGCCTTGATGCGGGCATTGGCTTTGGAAATTATTCGGCGTAAAATGACCGTAAGCTGGTGGACAAATATCCGATTTGAGAAAAAATTTACACGTGATTTGTGCCTTTTATTTAAAGCTTCTGGTTGTATTGCCGTTTCTGGAGGACTCGAAGTTGCTTCGGATCGTTTGCTGAAATTAATTGACAAAGGCGTTACAGTGGAACAAGTTGCACGTGTGAACAGGAATTTCACAGACGCTGGAATAATGGTTCACGCCTATTTAATGTACGGTTTTCCAACCCAAACAATTCAAGAAACGGTCGATTCACTGGAAATGGTGCGGCAATTATTTGAAATCGGAGTGTTGCAATCTGCATTTTGGCACCAATTTGCAATGACAGCGCATAGTCCAATTGGTCTGGAACCTGAAAAATATGGTGTTTCAAAAGAAACTACCGAAATTGGAACTTTTGCAAATAACGACATCGTTCACATCGATTCAACTGGGATTGACCACACGGCATTTAGTTATGGTTTAAAAAAATCGCTGTATAATTTCATGCATGGGATTGGATTTGAATTGCCTTTGCAAAAATGGTTTGAATTTAAAATTCCACGCACTACCATTCCACACGATTTCATTGAAAATGCTATAGAGGAAGACGAAAAGTCCTTTGTTTCACCAGACGCGAAAATTGTGTGGATCGGAAAAATTCCATCTTTACACTATACAACGAAACTAAAAAAGGGAGTTTCCTATGAAAATGCAGTAGTAACATTTGTCACGCGCGATGCAAACTTTCAAATTACAGTATCCAAATCGGAAGGGGAATGGCTCCAGGTTTTACTAGAACTTATTTCCGTTTCACATGCAAAAATTTTAACCTTTCAAGAAATCCAAGCGCATTATTACCGTTCGAATTCAGATGATTTCGAGCCTTTTTGGTACGGAAAACAAATGGATACTCTTAGAGAAAATGGTTTGCTACTGTTGTAGGTTACCGATTTCACACAATCCATAAAATGGGCGTTTTCCTGTTGCAACCTGCGTTTAATTCAATGATTTTTTTTAGAAAGGAGTAGATACTATTTCCAAGTTGTCCTTTCCTGATCGTTTTCCTATCTTTGCAACTTTAATTCAAGATAATGGCAGATACAAGATATAATCTTCGGGGCGTTTCAGCAGGAAAAGAAGACGTGCATAATGCAATAA
>JBEDAD010000274.1:0-4004 GCA_041177985.1 Bacteroidota bacterium
ACAAAAAGTAACGTTTTTTTCATGGGATTCAATTTATGATTAATTAAGAAATTACGGATTTTGAACAATGAAATTGGAAGGATGTACCGGCAAGCAAGAACTTGTGGTGAAAGTTTGAGAAAAATACCCAACTAAAACTCCTAACGATGAAAGACACTATTTTTTCATTTCACTTGTTATATTCTTCTATGGTTTCTGTCTAAAACGCTCAACATCAAGGGTGACATAGAAAAATTCGATACAAATTTACTATATTTTTGAACTACTTGCGTTATTTAATTATTAACATTCTGAAAAGGTTTTTAACGATTGATTAGATATAAAATATATACAAACCATTCAGAATCGAAGAAAATCTATACTTTAGAGCTAAATTTTTAAAACCATGAGATTAAAACATTTCGCAGTTTTTGCGCTTATTTTTCTAGGGAGCAATAGCTTAAGAGCGCAAGAAATTACAGTAGAAAAAATCTGGAAGAAATACGAATTCAGCAGTGCGAACATAGATGGATTCCGATCCATGAAGGATGGCGCGCATTATTCCAAACTTTCAGAAGTGGAAGGGAAACAAATCATAACAAAACATTCTATTGTTGACGCCTCCGCAAAAAGCACTGTTTTGGTTCCATCTGAGAAATTGGTGTACTTGGATAAAACAATAACCATTGATGATTATTTCTTCAACGAGGACGAAACAAAAATTTTATTCACAACCAATACAACTCCGCTTTATAGAAGAAGTTTTTCCGCAACATACTATTTGTACGACTTCAAAACCGGAAAAGTTCAATCGTTGGATGATGCCCACCAACCGCAAACTTTAGCGGAATATTCTCCCGACGGACAGCAGGTTTCATACATTTATAAAAATGATATTTTCATCAAGAATCTTGCAACGGGAAAAGTTTCTAAGGTAACTGAAAATGGAAAAGCTAACAAAATCATCAACGGAACAACGGATTGGGTGTATGAGGAAGAATTTGCTATTACAAAAGCGTATGGTTGGTCGCCAGACAGCAAACACATTGCCTACCTGCGCTTCGATGAACGAGAAGTGAAAGAATTTTCGCTGACATATTACAAAGATCTTTATCCAGATTTGTACACGTTTAAATACCCAAAAGCAGGAGAAACAAATAGTAAGGTAACGGCGCATATTCTGACAGTTAAAACCGGTAAAACTTCCAATATCGATTTGGGTGAATACGAATACATTCCAAGAATGGAATGGTCAGGATCTGCCAACAAATTAATCCTTCAAACGCTTAATCGCCACCAAAACCATTTGAAATACCACATGATAGATGTAACGGATAAGAAAATTCAGCATAAAATCTTCTTTGAAGAGCAATCTAAAACGTATGTGGAAATCGACAACAACTTACTTATCTTGAAAGATGGGAATACGATTTTAAGAACCAGTGAAATGGATGGTTTTAACCATATTTACAAATTGACATTTGATGGAAAGAGCACTCCAATAACAAAAGGTAATTTCGATGTAATCGAATTTTATGGTATCGACGAAAACAATGGTACCATATACTATACTGCAGCTGAAAAATCACCAATTTCAAAAGCCATTTATCGCATTAATTTAGATGGTTCTTCTAAAAAATCTTTAAGTCTGGAAACGGGAACAAATGATGCTGAATTTACTGCTGGAATGAAATACTTCGTAAAAACATATTCCACAGCAAACGAACCACCAGTTTACACGCTTTGCAACAACGAAGGAGAAGAGATTTCGGTATTGGAGGACAATAAACGCTTGAAATCCGTTTTAAAGAATTACACGATTTCCACGAAAGAATTTGTAAAATTCCATTCGGGTGAAACCGAATTGAATGGATGGATGATAAAACCAAAGAATTTTGATGCAACTAAAAAATATCCCGTTTTTATTACCGTTTATGGCGGACCTGGACACAACGAAGTAAATGATGCGTGGGATGGGAATGATTATATGTACCACCAATTGCTAGCACAAAAAGGATATATTGTAGTTTCCGTTGATCCAAGAGGAACGATGTACCGCGGAGCAGATTTTAAAAAATCAACTTATTTGCAACTCGGAAAATTGGAAACTGAAGATTTTATCGAAACCGCAAAAGAACTACAAAAAATGCCGTTTGTGGATGCAAATAGAATTGGAATACAAGGATGGAGCTATGGCGGATTTATGACTTCCCTTGCAATGACAAAAGGAGCAGATCAGTATAAAATGGGAATTGCAGTTGCTCCAGTGACAAATTGGCGCTATTATGACAATATCTATACGGAAAGATTTATGCGCACACCAGCTGAAAACACAAGCGGTTACGATGAAAATTCACCTATTAACTTTGTGAAATTATTTAAAGGAAAATACCTGCTGATCCATGGTTCAGGGGACGACAATGTACATTACCAAAATACCATGGAAATGGTGAATGCATTGGTGAAAGCGGACAAACAGTTTGATTTATTTATTTACCCAAATAAAAATCATGGGATTTACGGCGGGAACACACGTAACCACCTATTTAACATGATGTTAAACTACACACTTGAAAATTTATAAAATAGTAAAATTAAATTTTTTGGTATTTTTTTAGGAAATTTTATAAAATAATCGTAGCATACTAATTAGTTACAACAAATTGTTTATTAATTTAGACGAGTTAAAAAAATTCAAACACATAATTAGGTAGAACTACAATGAGCGAGATTGCAAAAATTGAACTTGACGGAAAAACATTTGAATTTCCAGTAATCGAAGGAACAGAAAATGAAAAAGCGATTGACATAAGTAAACTTCGCGATGCAACGGGTTATATTACATTAGACCCAGGGTACAAAAATACGGGAGCGACAAAAAGTTCCATAACGTATTTGGATGGCGAAAAAGGAATACTTCATTACAGAGGTTATTCAATCGAACAATTGGCAGAACAAGCGTCTTTTATTGAAGTTGCCTATTTGTTGATCTATGGAAATCTTCCAACCCAATCGGATTTGGATGTTTTCACAAATAGTATTACAAAACATACCTTGGTTCATGAGGATATGAAGCAATTTTTCGAAGCGTATCCTGCAAAAGCACATCCAATGGGCGTTTTAGCGTCTATGGTTTGTTCGCTTTCTACGTTCTATCCTGAATCTTTAGATCCAAATAGAAGTCCGGAAGCAAAAGATCTTACAATTTTACGTTTACTCGCAAAATTGCCGACACTTGCAGCATGGTCTTACAAAAATGCGATGCGTCACCCGTTCATGTATCCTAAAAATGACCTAGATTACTGTTCGAATTTCTTGCACATGATGTTTGCAATGCCAACAGAAAACTATACGGTTGATCCAGTTGTATCCAACGCATTGAATAAATTGTTGATTTTGCATGCAGACCACGAGCAAAATTGTTCTACTTCAACAGTACGAATTGTTGGTTCGTCCCAAGCAAATCTTTACGCATCTATTTCTGCAGGAATTTCAGCGTTGTGGGGTCCACTTCATGGCGGTGCAAACCAAGCGGTAATTGAAATGTTGGAACAAATTCACGCAGATGGTGGCGATGTTGACAAGTGGGTTACAAAAGCGAAAGACAAAGAAGATCCTTTCCGTTTAATGGGATTTGGTCACCGCGTTTACAAGAATTTTGATCCACGTGCTACAATTATCAAAAAAGCGTGTGACGATGTTTTGGAAAAAATGGGAATCAACGATCCAATGCTTGAAATTGCTAAGAAATTGGAAAAAGTTGCGTTGGAAGACGAATACTTCAAATCGCGTAATTTATATCCAAACGTAGATTTCTATTCTGGAATCATTTACCGTGCGCTAGGAATTCCAACCGAAATGTTTACTGTAATGTTTGCAATTGGTAGACTACCAGGATGGATTGCACAGTGGAAAGAAATGACAGAAAACAACGAGCCAATCGGACGTCCAAGACAAATTTATACTGGAGCAACGCCGAGAGAATACGTTTCAATCGAAAAAAGATAAAATACTTCTATTTTTAG
>JBEDAD010000275.1:0-9754 GCA_041177985.1 Bacteroidota bacterium
ACGTTTCTTACAATAGAAAACAGACCAATTTACCATGTTAAAATATCCGATAATGCAGCGGTAAATGAAACGGAACCAAAGGTTTTATACACCGCAATTCACCATGCACGAGAGCCATTGAGCATGTCACAAACACTATTTTATATGTGGTATTTACTAGAGAATTATCAAACCAATTTAGAAGTGAAATATTTGGTAGATAATACACAGTTATTTTTTGTGCCATGTATTAATCCGGATGGATATGTGTACAACGAAACCACAAATCCAAATGGTGGTGGAATGCATAGAAAGAATAGAAGAAATGTCGGAACTACAAACAAAGGAGTGGATTTGAACCGAAATTATTCTTACGGATGGGGAACAACTGGCACCAGTACGAACGTTAATAACGATACGTATCCGGGAACAGGATCTTTTTCAGAACAGGAAACCCAAGCAATGCGTTGGTTGGTACAGAACCATAATTTCGTTTCTGCATTCAACGCGCACACTTATGGAAATACCTTATTGTATCCAATTGGAACTACAGCGGCAGAATTTGCGGATCACCACGATTATTTCGCGGATTTAAGCAGTCACATGGTGGAAATGAATGGTTATTTCGCACAAAAAAGCTCTGGTCTTTATCCTGCTTCTGGCGATTCTGATGATTTTATGTACAAACACGATATCGGAATTGGATCGAAAGACACGATTTTTGCGATGACGCCAGAGATTGGAACGGAATTTTGGCCTCCTTCCGCTGAGATCATTCCTACTTCTCAAGGAATGGTGTTTTCTAATTTGGTTCTTGCACACATGTCTCTCAAGTATTTGCTTGTAAACGATACAGATCCTTCCGCGGTGGAAACAATGACAGGAAATTTTAACCATTCTGCATTTCGATTAGGTTTGCAAGATGGTCCCGTGACTGTTTCCATAGAGCCATTACTCAATATTCAAACGGTTGGTGCTCCGGTTGTTCACAACTTGAATATCAGAGGAACAGCCAATGGAGCAATATCCTATGTTTTAAATCCAGCCATCGTTTTTGGAGACGAAATAAAATATATTTTGAAAACAGATAATGGCTTATGGGTTCGAAAAGATACGATCGTAAAGACTTTTGGTGCTTTGACTTTGCAGTTTGCGGATGATGCTTCCTCGAATGCCAATTGGACAGGAAATTGGGGAACAACAACCTCTGCATTTGTCTCTCCATCTACTTCTTTTACCGAGAGTAGTGGCGGAAATTACACGAACAGTTCGAATAAAACCTACACCTTGAACCAAACAATTAATTTGACGAATGTTACTGCTGCGCAAGTTTCTTATTATGCAAAGTGGGATATCGAGACAGATTATGATTATTGCCAATTTCAGGTTTCTACAGACAATGGTGCAACGTGGATTGGGCAATGTGGTTTGTATACCGTTCCTGGGAATAGTGCAAATGGCAGCGTTCAACCAAATAACCAACCTTTGTACGAGGGAACGCAGTCTTCATGGGTTTTGGAAGAAATTAGTTTAAGCGATTACATCGGTCAGTCGATTAAATTGCGTTTTCAATTCAAATCGGATAACGGTGTTAATCAAGACGGATTTTATTTTGACGATTTTTCTGTTTCCTACAACCTAAATGATGCTGGATTAAACGAAAATGAATTCAGTTCTTTGGTTAGTCCTAATCCAGCAAATAATTACGCATACATAGGTTTCTCCAAAGTGATAAGTAAAGGATTTGTGAAGGTATTCGATCAAAATGGAAAACTTGTACAACAACATGTTATTTCAGAACAATCGAATAAAATTCTGTTGAATACGATGGAATTACCGCAAGGAGTGTATACGGTGCATGTTTCAGACAAGGATATATCATCCAAACCAGTTAAATTGGTGGTGCTTCACTAAACAATATACGCAAACAAAAAAGCCGTTACTCATATTAGCAACGGCTTTTTTTAGCAACCAACTTTTATGTCAGCGCTTTTATTTTTTCCGGATGTAGATATGTTTGCTGTTCTTTTTTCCAGTTTCTCTTTCATCAATTTCAAAAACGTTGATACTTTTTATCAAGGGTAACATTTTTGCAAATCCATAGTTTCGTGGATCAAAATCCGGCTTTTTCTTTAACATAAGATTGCCTAATTCACCCAAGAAAGTCCAACCGTTTTCATCTGCAAGATCGGAAACACTCAAGGTGAGCAATTTTATGATCTGCGGATCCATTTTACTGAGTGGATTGTTATTCGATGCAGGTTTGCTTTTGGATGCTTTTCTGCCGTCATTTACTTCTGTTTCAACAGCTTCGGGTTTAAGTATCTCTATATAAATAAATTTATCGCAAGCACTGATAAATGGCGTTAGAGTTTTCTTTTCGCCAATTCCAATCACTTTCATTCCTGCTTCTCTCAAGCGAGTTGCCAAACGCGTAAAATCGCTGTCGCTGGAAACGATACAAAAACCATCCACTTTGCCCGTATATAAAATATCCATTGCATCAATAATCAAGGCGCTATCGGAGGCATTCTTTCCTGTAGTGTAGCTATATTGTTGAATAGGAGTAATCGCATTTTCTAAAAGCACTTTTTTCCATCCGGAAACGGTTGGTTTTGTCCAATCAGCATAAATTCTTTTAAAGGTTGGCGTGCCGTATTTTGCGATTTCTTCAAACATTTCCTTTACGTATGCGTACGGAACATTATCCGCATCTATCAGTACGGCAAATTTTAAGTCTCTCGGTTTTTCCATGGTTTTATTGGTTTATGCTACATTAAAACTACGGAAATTTATCCTAATTCTATGTTCCCTGAAATTTTCGGTAACTATTTTAAAGTAACTAGGATGCACGTTTTTCCCTAAAAATCGATTTTTTGTGCACGGTTTCCGCTTTTACGAAGGAAACGATTAAAAATAGTTCAAGGCAAATAGCTTTACTAAAACTTAATACTTGGAACTTAAGCCATTTCGCGAAGCTTTCACTATTTTTGGTGTATTATAAAGGAATCTTACATGAAAAATTACTGGAAGAACGTCGTCATCATTGCATTCGTATTGGTCGGGTTTTCGACTGCGACAGCTCAAAAATCAGATGCGCCAAAATTAATCGTTGGTATTGTAATCGATCAAATGTGCTACGAATATTTGTACCGTTACCAAGATAAATTTGGAAAGAATGGATTCCGTAAAATCATGGAAAAAGGCACGAATTGCAGAAACATGGAGTATAATTATGTGCCAACGTATACCGGTCCTGGACACGCTTCTATTTATACCGGAACAACGCCAAATAACCACGGCATTGTTGGCAATGAATGGTTTGAGCGAGAATCAGGTGTCGAAATCGGTTGCGTGGAAGATAAACTAATGCAATCCATTGGTACAAATTCCGCGTACGGGATGTGTTCGCCAAAAAACCTTAAGACAAATACAATCACCGATCAATTGAAGTTAACCTATCCTTCCGCAAAAGTTATTTCGATGTCGATAAAAGACCGCGGTGCAATTCTCCCAGGCGGCCATTTGAGCGATGGTTCCTATTGGTACGATTATGCAACTGGCAAATTTATAACCAGTTCCTTTTTTAAAAAAGAACTGCCAAAATGGGTGGTTGATTTTAATGCGCTGAATCAGGTGGATAGTTACATGCAGCAAACGTGGAATACTTTTTTGGATATTTCTGCGTATAGCGAAAGCGGTCCCGATAATTCGAAATATGAACACCTATTGCCAGGAAAAACAACCCCGACTTTTCCATACGATTTAAAAACGATGAATAGTTCAGGAACAAATTATTCCGTTTTCACCACCACACCATTTGCAAATACCTATCTGACCGATTTGGCAATTCAATCGTTGAATGCGGAAGAATTAGGAAAGAATTCGCAAACAGATATGCTCTGTATCAGTTATTCTACACCAGATATTGTGGGACATTCTTTCGGACCTTATTCCGTTGAGATGGAAGATATTTATATCCGTTTAGACCAGGAAATTGCGCGCTTAATAACTGAATTAGAACGAACGGTTGGTAAAAATAAATTTGTATTGTTTATTACCGCAGATCATGCAGTTGTGCCCGTTCCTCAGTATTTAGTCGATAAAAAATTACCTGGCGGGTATGTTTTTTTAGAGGAAAACATGGCTAATTTAAAATCTGCGGTTGCACTAAAATTCGGAAAAGATGTAATTCTCGCGCAAGAAAATTTGAATATTTACTTGGATCATACAGCAATAACTTCTCTCAACCTAAATAAAAAAGCAGTTGCAGACTATGTTTCAGAATCTGTTGCGCAATGGGAAGGCGTAAAAAGCGTTTATACAGCCGAACAATTAATGCAGGCAGGAAATGATGACGAATGGCGCGAGATGGTTAGAAAAGGATTTCACGCAAAAGAAAGTGGCGATGTATTGTTTATTTTAGAACCTGGATTTCTTCCAAAATCCGTAAAATCCGAAAACACACATAAAGGTACGAGCCACGGTTCCGCGTTCAATTACGACACGCATGTGCCATTAATCTGGTTCGGTAAAGGAATTCCAAAACAAGAAGTTTTTAGAAAAATCGTAATTGCAGATATTTCAGCTACACTTACCCATTTGCTTTTTCTACAGCGAGCTGGAGCAATGACAGGAGAGCCGATTCTGGAAGTGTTAGGGAATTAAGGGACTTATATTTATAGGGTTAGGGCAATTTACGTTCAAAAAAAGCAGTCTTCTTTTAAGTTGTTGAAAACTTAGTTGAAAACCTTGTTTTGAATGCTGTAAATCACTGCTGTAGGCGTTTAACTTTGTGTTAAACAAACAACAACAAACTAATTTTATGTTGAGTTCTATATTAAAACGTAAATTATCAGACAATCAAGTTGCTAATATTTTTATTAATGCGATTTATGATACTGTTGATAATGGATTCAAAGAAGTTGCGCAATTGATTAATGAAGATGTCGTATTTGTAAAAAGTCCGGAAATTTCTGAAAATCAAAATGGCGAATTTGCACTTGTTGTGATTGTTGGGAATCTATCTTTTTTAGAAAGTACTTTTGATGCGGATCAAGCTGTTCGAGTTGAAAAAATAATATTTGAGAAATTATCCAAGATGTATGAAATGAGTGCATTGGATTTTTCAAAAATGATACGCGATTACCAATCTTTTATTTCACGGATCAACCATCCTTCCAAAAATATGGTTTATGGGATGTCTAAGGCGCTATTTGTTAAGTATAATTTGAATGATTTTCAGGATGAATACTTCAAACGCATGCAAGCTCCAAACCCACTTTTCTTGAAACGAATGGATGAGGTAATCTCCAATTTTATTTGGAATTGGGATGCGTTTTTCAAAAAATACAAACTGAACTCGTAATCGAAAAAAACAAGTTATTCTATTATTTGATTGAATTTAGCATTCAGAATATTCAGCATCTAATCAAAAGTAAAGTTTAATTTCCTTTCACGTACACTACTTTTTTTGTCTCGAAAAAATCTTCTGAGAAAAAATCACTTAGGTTGTGGACACTATTTTTTTGTTTTACGGGTTGCATCTCTTCCGATAAATCGCCGCCTTTTAGGTATAGTATTCCGTTTGCCAAGGTATGTTTTTTGGAAAGTTTGAATTTTCCCTTCGTCCAAAGTAAAAAAGAGGGCATTGCTGTAACAGCGCGACTAACAATAAAGTCAAATTTTCCCGAAATGTTCTCGGCGCGTTCGTGGATCCCTTGTACATTTGTTAAACCAATTGCAGCAGCTACTTCGTTTGCAACTTTGATTTTCTTTCCAATCGAATCCACCAATGTAAAAGAACAGTTTGGGAATAATATTGCCAACGGAATACCAGGGAATCCGCCGCCAGTGCCAATGTCTAAAATTTCACTGCCGTCTGAAAATGCAAGAACTTTCGCAATGCCAAGAGAATGTAGAACATGTCTTTCGTAAAAATTTTCAGTGTCTTTTCTTGAAATAACATTGATTTGTTCGTTCCAAAATTTGTACAGCGGTTCCAGTTGCGCAAATTGATCCACTTGTTTCTCGGTAAGATTCGGGAAATATTTTTTTATTGTTTGCATAGTTATTGTTCCTTTTCCAGGCTATTTCATTCTTGGTAATGCAAAATTACGAAATGCAATCAAATTGAGTCCTTCGTTTTCTCAATCATATTAGATAAAAAGTCACGTGCTCTAAAAAGTTGCGCTTTTACCGTGCCTAATGGAAGGTTGAGTTCTTCTGCAATTTCCTCATAACTTAGCTCCTCGAAATACCTTTTTTCAACTAATTGTCGGTATCGTGGCTTTAGTTTACTCACCAGCAAACGCATGTGAATTACTTTTTGACCATGAATAATTGTTTCTTCCGGATTCAACGTATGTGCTTTAGCGTCCACAAAAATCACCTCGCCATTAGAAGTTGTATAACCAGTATCCATCGATGTTACTTTGATTCTTTTTTTACGGATAAAATCAATGCAATTGTTGGATGCGATTTTAAAAAGCCAAGTACTGAACGCATAACTTGGAGAATATTGCTCCAATCGGCTAAATGCTTTTCCAAAAGCTTCAATAGTTAAATCGTCTGCATCGTCTTGGTGACGAACCATTTTAAACATCATGTAATAGATGGATTCCCGGTAGCGATCCATCAATTGCGCATACGCAGATTGATCCCCTTTTTTTGCCGCTTCTACAAGAATGAGGTCGAAGCGCGCTTTATCCGATAAATGTTCTCCTTCTACCATTTATTTGTTTTTTTCTTTTCCGACAAATAAAATAGAATCGGCATTAATAGCGCATAGAAAACGTCCCATAAAGGAAGAAATTGAATAAATTTCTTTTCCTTTAATTTTGAAAAACACCTGCTTTGTATCCACCATTTTAAAACTACTACAATTAGAAATAACGTTAAACCAATCCAACGGTAATCTTTCGAATTTACTTGCAAAATAACAAATGAAATCCATAGTAATAACAAGGTGAGTGGGTATATTCCTAACAGCCACTTTTTAATAACGTTATACCGACTAGAAGTGCTGTAATGCCTTGTTTTTTGGCGAATCCAACTTTTCCAAGTAGTATTTGGTTCGGAATAGCAAAAAGATTCAGGATCTATATTTATCGCGTAATTGCCTTTTTTTGCTGCTTCTTGTATAAATAAATCATCGTCACCAGAGGGTATAAAATAATGTGATTTGAACCCATTTACGGAATTGAATACCGATTTGGTATAGGCTAAATTCCTACCAACTCCCATGTAAGGCATTTTATCTAAAGCCATCGAGAAATAACTCATTGCGATGTATGCTGTGTCAAAACGAATCAGTTTATTCAAAAAGCCTTTTTTACGCGCATAGGGTCCATAGCCGAGAACAATTTCTTTTCCCGGAATAAATTGAGACGCCATACTTTTCAACCAATTTGTAGAAGCTGGTTTGCAATCTGCATCCGTAAAAAGTAGATTCTCATATTTCGCGCCTTTAATTCCCAATGTTAAAGCAAGTTTTTTACCGGGTTTTAAATGTGGATTCTTGGCAATTTCAATAATGTGTAAATTTGGAAATTGTTGCTTGTACGCATGCAGTAAATAAGCGGAATCATCAATGGATTGGTGGTTTACAACTATAACTTCAAATTCGGGGTAATTTTGCTGTAATAGAGATGGTAAGTTTTCAAAGAGATTATCGGATTCATTTCGCGCAGCCAAAATGATGCTTACTGGCGGTAAATTGGTTTCTTCAAGCTGCGGTTTCCTCTTGTAAAACGCTAATTTCCCGAACACTAACAATGTGTATACAAGCTGGATTATTCCCGCCGCAGCGAAAACACAAAATATAATTAAGGGCAATCCAAATTCAAATGATGGTAAAAATCGCATTTCTATACAAAGCTTTGACGCAAAGATGGGGCACATAATGAAATACATGTATCTTTGTAGCGTTTATTTTTCAACAATGTTATGCACTTCGATTTACTACATACAGATATAAAAAGCAAAGCTAGAGCAGGAATCTTTCATACCGATCACGGTGCGATTGAAACGCCAATCTTTATGCCGGTAGGAACAGCTGGAACCGTGAAAGGTGTTCACCAGCAAGAATTAAGGGAAGATGTTTCCGCTCAAATAATTTTGGGAAATACATACCATCTTTTTTTAAGACCAGGATTGGAAGTTATAGAAGCAGCTGGAGGTTTGCACCAATTTATTGGATGGGAAAGACCAATGTTGACCGATAGTGGCGGTTATCAAGTTTATTCCATGTCGGGTTCTCGAAAAATTATTGAGGAAGGAGTCAAATTTCAATCCCATATCAATGGAAGTTACCATTTCTTCACGCCAGAAAGAGCAGTAGATATTCAACGCACAATTGGTGCCGATATAATTATGGCATTTGATGAATGCACGCCATATCCTTGCGCATATGATTATGCAAAAAGATCTATGCACATGACGCATCGTTGGCTACAAAGATGCATGAATCAAATGAATGAAACAGATCCAAAATATGGTTACGATCAAGTGCTTTTCCCTATCGTTCAGGGAAGCGTTTACAAGGATCTTCGGGAAGAATCAGCAGAAACAATTGCTTCGCACAATGCAGTAGGAAATGCAATCGGTGGTTTGTCCGTCGGTGAACCGGATGAGGAATTATACAGTATGACAGATCTTGTTTGCGCCATTTTACCGGTTGATAAACCACGCTATTTAATGGGTGTTGGGACGCCGGCGAATTTATTGGAATGTATTTCCATGGGGGTAGACATGTTCGATTGTGTTTTGCCTAGTCGAAACGCTCGACATGGAATGTTGTTCACTTCTGAAGGAATTATAAATATAAAAAACGCCAAATGGGAAATGGATTTTTCTCCCTTGGATTCTAATGGAACGGCATACGTAGACAAGGTTTATACAAAATCCTATCTCCGACATTTAATAAAATCCAAAGAAAATTTGGGGATTCAGATTGCTACTATTCATAACCTCGCTTTCTATTTGGAATTGATGCGGGAAGCGAGAGTGCAAATTTTAGCAAATACGTTTACGGAATGGAAAAACCGCATGATTCCAAGATTGAAAAACCGATTATAATGCATGCTTAAAATACTGGATCGCTATATCATTCGTAAGTTTTTAACAACTTTCTTTTTCATGTTAGGAGTGATAATGCTTCTTGCAATGGTATTTGATTTATCCGAACGCTTAAGTGAGTTCATCAATAATCAAGCGCCTATTTCGGCTATTATTCTAGAGTATTACCTGAACTTTGTGCTCTACTTTGGAAACATGTTCTCTTCCATGATTATCTTTGTTTCTGTCATTTGGTTTACCGCAAAAATGGCGCAAGACACAGAAATAATTCCAATGTGGAACAGTGGGAAACCATTCCATCGCTTTCTTCGACCTTACATGATTGCAGCGACATTTTTAATGGTTATTTCCTTGATCTTGAACCATTTTATTTTGCCAAAGTCTAACCAAAGTCGCTTGGATTTTGAAGAGAAATACTACAGAGATGCTATTAATGTGGAGGATTACCACGCCGAATATCCAGGCAATCAAGTTGTCTATTTTTCAAGTTACTATGCTGAAAAAAATGAAGTAAATGATTTTACCTTGGAACAATGGAAAGGGGATAGCATTGTTTATTTTATAAAAGCTCGAACGGCTCAAAATATCGACGGAACAAACAAATGGAAACTCAACGATTATTTTGAAAGATACATCGGTTATCCAAACGATCAAATGATTGAAGGGAAAACAAAAGACACCGTTTTTAATTTTAAAA
>JBEDAD010000276.1:0-5288 GCA_041177985.1 Bacteroidota bacterium
CAAAGGAAATATTGGGAACAAATACGCCATCCATGACATCAATATGGAACCAGTCCGCAGCGGAAGAATTTATCATTTCAACATCCCGTTGAATATTTGCGAAATCACAGGAAAGAACGGAAGGAGAAATTAAAAGAGCCATAGTTTTTTTGTGTAAAATTAAAAACTAAATGCGTTACTCCTTCATAATTTTTAAAAAATCCTCCTCGCGTTTATAGATATCCAAATAAAATAGTATTCCGTCTCGATTCGCACAAACACTTGTGTATTCTACAAAAATCGGAATTGGATCTTTTAAGGGGAGAGGACGGTTTTCAACTTTTAAAAGCATAGAATCCAATGAATCTGCTGTAATTGGATTACGTCTTCCTGCAATCGAGTCATAATCTAAAATCAACTTAGCTAGTTCTATCGGAAATTCGCAGCGCATACACCCATGTGAAAATGCTCTGATGTCGGAATCAAAAAGGTATTTTGATGGCGTATCGTGTACATAAACGTTGTAATTATTGAAAAATTCAAATTTCAGAACTCCCAAACTATTGGTTGGTCCCGGCTCTTGCCGGATAGAATAGGGGAAGGTGTTTTTTCGAATGCGTCTCCAGTTCACTCGATATGGATTAATCCGTTTAGTTTTCCAGTAAATCTTCATGTTATTTCTGTCAAGATATTTTGGAGAGCGTTTAAGAATTGGAAGAATTTCCTTTCGAGCGATGGAATTCGGAACATTCCAATACGGATAAACGATGATTTTATTAATTTTTGATTGCAATTCGGGTGTTTGATTCTCTACTTTACCTACAATCATTTTGTGGGTACTTTTCAAACTATCGTTGATGTAAAAGCGCAGAAGGTATTCAGGAATATTAATCCGAATACATTTTGAAGGGTAGCTTTTCTCTCTACGCAATTTGTCTAAGGCAAGTGCCGCACGTAAAATTTTAGAATAGGTGCTTTCGTTCAATGCAATTACGGTATATTTCCCAATAACACCATCTGATTTCAAACCATTGTGCTGCTGGTAAAGTTTCAAAGAAGCTGTAAAATCGCTGATATCCGGATTTTTAGATTTTAAATACCCTTTAGAAAAAAGCGCTTGGGATGCCTGGAAGTGCGATTTTACAGAGTCTAATCGCGCTGTTAAAACAGAAAAAGTTGTCGTGTCTACAGAATATTTTTTACAATATTGGTGAATTTGGCGGCTCAAGTTTACATAATTGGAATCTCTAGGACCTTGAGAAAGTAAGCGTTCATCTGCGGTTTCCCTATGTTTTGACTGTAGAAATTCGTTCAAAGTTTTTTGGGAAACGAATACTTTATCGGTGTATTTTTTCTGCTCAAAATCAAGGAATCCATTGCGAATATCGGAGAGAAAAATGGCAAGTTTGGCCGTAATTAAAACTTCTTCCTCCAACCAAATGCGATCCGATTTTATTTCAAATTTCAATCTATTTGCTGGAATCCCGAACCACAGCGAACGACTTAATGCATTTTTCATTTCCCGACCTTCCGAATTCAAGGTAGAATCGTTGCACCAAGTTGGATTAAAAAAACGTTCCGAGTAGAATTCTTGCATCCAGCATATCTGCAACTCATTTAAACCAAGACTGTGTAAATTAGGTGTTTGGAGAATTTCTTTAAGTTTCTGTTGGACTGTAATGGTATCTTTTTGATAAAAACCCTTGTTTTCTGACTTTATATTGCACGAACAACCAACCATAAAAAATGGAAGAATATAAAAAATGCCTCTAAAACCTTTCCTAAAAATCATGGAAATCATTAATTCTTGATACTTTTACTACAAGTTAAAACATTTTTAGATATGTCCTTCAGTCTGCTCTTAATTATAATCATTCTCACAGTAATTGTTTCCTTGAATGGATTCAAGGACAGGGAATTGACAGAAAAACTGTTGTATTCTCCCTACAAAACCAAGCACTACAAAGAATTTTACCGAATTTTATCCCATACTGTTATTCACACCGACCTTACACACTTGATTTTCAACATGTTTTCGCTTTATTTCCTTGGGAGTCTGCTTGAAAATAATTTGATTGCTGAATATGGAATAGTACAGGGAGAAATTCACTTTTTACTTATTTATTTATTTGGTGGGATTTTCGCCACGCTTATTCCGTATGCGCGCAACCAGGACAATCCAAACTATAGATCTTTGGGTGCTTCGGGAGCTGTTTCGGCAGTTATTTTCGCTACAATCATTTGGAATCCAACGTTGCAACTCGGATTGCTTTTTATCCCAATTCCAATTCCAGCATATATTTTCGGGCCTCTCTACTTGGCATTTGAATATTTTGCGGATAGAAAAGGAGGAACTGGAATTGCGCACGATGCACACATTGGCGGAGCGATTTTTGGGATACTTTACGTTTTAATTATTAATATTGACAAAGGGAAAGAATTTTTCACTTTAATTTTCAGTTAAAGATGCTATATATTAACAATAACGGGGTAGTACTATCGAATGATTCACCAACAATTCAAGCTGGTAATCGTGCCTATTTGTATGGCGATGGCGTTTTTGAAAGTATTCGAATCATGAACGGTGTGCCAATCAATCTAGCAAACCATATTCAACGTTTATTGGAAGGTGCAAAAGCAATAAAAATCCGACCTTCTACTTTTTTTACAGAGCAATTCTTTTTCGATAAAATAGTAGAATTATGTAAGTTGTCAGAAATCGAAGAAGGAGGGAAATGCCGAGTTTCATTGGATCGAATGATGGGAGGAGCATACAAACCAGATTCAAATGAATCCAGTTTTTTCATAGAAGTTTACCCTTACGAATCCAATAATTTTGAACTTAATTCCAAAGGATTTGAAATAGATCAATATACGGATATTAAAAAACAACGTAATTTCTTATCCAACTATAAAACAAAAAGTGGTTTGGTTTATGTGATGGCAGCTATTAATGCCACAGAAAGGAAATTAGATGATGTTTTAATTGCAAATGATCAAGGTGGAATTTTAGAAAGTTCCAGTTGTAATCTTTTCTTGGTAAGTAATGGTGTTTTATATACGCCGGGATTGGAAGAGGGTTGTTTGGCTGGTACAATGCGTATGCAGATAATTAATTTAGCCTTAAACAATGGAATTAAGGTATACGAGTGTAATATATTGCCACAGAACTTGTTAGCCGCAGACGAAGTCTTTCTTACTAATGCAATTCGTGGCGTAAATTGGGTGAGTGGATACCGAACAAAAAGATACTTTAACAACATGTCGCGGCGCTTTGTTGCATTGCTAAATGACAACTGGGAGAATTATTTTAACGACACAAAACCAGTATAAATTTCCGTAAATGCCAATAAGCAATAGAGAAGCGATAGAAATAGGAATGCTCGTCGCAATAGTTCTAAAGAAAGACCAACGCACAGGAGATTTAACGGAGGGAATTGTTCAGCGATTGCTCACCAAATCTGCTTTTCATCCACATGGAATAAAAGTATTACTCGAAGATGGATCCGTCGGAAGGGTTTTTGAAATAGTAGAAGATTAGCATTCGAAATAATTTACCGAAAATTAAATTAAAAAAGCTATCTTTGCAGAAGTTTCAGCGATATTACGTTAGTTTAAACTGAAACTTGTCTGAGGACAACTGGATAATTATTCGGCAAAACAATCTTACTAATTGTCATTTACCAATCATTTGTTTAGTATTTCAAAGACACCTAAGTAGATTAGGAGACATATTTAACATAATACAAGAGCAAAACGAATGGGCAAATCGCAAGAGACATTTAACAAGAAAGAAAAAGAAAAAAAGCGTTTAAAAAAACGACAAGATAAATTAGTCAAAAAAGACGAGCGTCGCGCAAGTTCAGAAGGTGGCTCTTTAGAAAGTATGATGGCCTATGTCGACGAACATGGTAATTTATCAGATACTCCGCCAGATCCAACAAAGAAAAAGAAAGTAATCGCTAGTAACATCGAAATTGGGATTCCTAAGCGCGATGAAGAAGAACAAGCAACTGGACGTCAAGGAAAAGTTACTTATTTCAATGACTCTAAAGGTTACGGATTTATCAAAGATTTAATGACACAAGAAAATGTTTTTGTACACGTAAATGGATTGACGGAACAAATTCAGGAAAATGATATGGTTACGTTTGAAGTTGAACGTGGTTTGAAAGGAATGAATGCTGTACGCGTAAAAAAGGTGTAACGCATTAAAGTACTTGAATGATAGACGTACATTATTGTGCGTCTTTTTTTTTTGCCTAATGTTTTCACTCTTACCCAAATTTCACCATTCTTAATATGTCTTATAATTAATATTATGTTAAATAGTATTTTCTAGAGGATTCTTTGGCTGAATATTCCACCTTATATTTATAACTAGTCTGTAAGAGAACTATGTCCACCCCGAGGATTATTGTTTGATAAAAAAAGATACGCTTTGGTAACTCTTCGATGTAAAAACATTTGAATTTGGTTGAAACGTATATTTTTCAACTGCTAAAAAAATAATACTACCTTATAAAGAAACGAACTTAAATTATTTGAAAACACAATTTACAGGACTTTCACCCTCACAAATTTCATTTTTTCTTAGATCCTAGAAGTAGCTAAAAAAGCCCAACATGCCGAAAGAAATATTTTAAGTTCAAGAATATAGCTTACCTTATGTTAAATAGTAAATTGCTGTTTTATACTTAAAAGCACTTGTGTCCGATAAAAACTTTATAATTTTCTAGAAAACCTTATGAATTCTAGGTTCATTGCAGATGGTCAGCGATAGTGTCTTAGTTCTATAAATAGGCCCTTCCCATGGTCAAAAAATTGAAACTTTATGAAAAACACTTAAAGGCTTCGTAGAATCGGGGGCTCGATTGGCAAAGTGAGGAAGAAGAAAATTTAGAGGCGGAACCGATACCGAAAAGCGCCTGACGTTTGTACGTTAGAGCGTACACTCTTTTCGAGTATCGGTCGCTGAGAGATTTTCGCCGAACGGCTTCAATCGAGACTTGATTTTTTCGTTCTTTTGTATCAAGACAAAAGGACAAAGAAAATACTGTCTGATTTTTATCGTACAATATGTATCGGAATTTTTTTTTCTAAAAATTTTACAACCGTTCCAAAGGTGTTTTTACGCCATCCACCAGCGAATAACACGCTAATTTATCCTTGAATACGGAAGATTTAAAGATTGATTTATTCAACAACATTCTAACACATTCCTGAATCCCTTCCACAATCGATGGATGCGGATGAATCAATTCGGATAGAACTTCAATTGGCATATGCAATTTCATAAGCAAACCAAC
>JBEDAD010000277.1:0-2721 GCA_041177985.1 Bacteroidota bacterium
ACAAAAGTATAACTGCCAGTTTGTTTACTCGTTGCTAATTCCTTTGAGGATTGAGCTACTGCAGAAACAGAAGTTTCTTGTGCAAAAGTAAGTGTGGAAATGCTAAAAATTGCTAAAATTGCTAAACAAATAGTTTTCATAATTTATGGTTTTTTAGGAAGACGCAAAACTTTGCGAAAAAGTTGTTACATCTTTGTAATTAATAATATAATGCTAAGCTACATTATTTTCATCAATTTCGATTCGTATGCATAAACTTTTATCTTTTTTTGATGAAAACAAATTGGAAGCTGGCTGCGATGAAGCAGGGAGAGGTTGTTTAGCCGGACCTGTTTTCGCAGCTTCGGTGATTCTTCCTCCGGATTTTCAGCACCCGCTATTAAACGATTCCAAACAAATAAGTGAAAAAACACGTGATCTTTTGCGTCCAATAATTGAAAAAGAAGCAATTTCGTTTGGTGTTGGTATCGTTTCAACAGAAGAAATTGATGCTATCAACATTTTAAACGCCAGTTTCCTTGCAATGCATCGTGCAGTAGATCGTTTGACAAAAACACCAGAATTATTGCTCATTGACGGAAACAGATTTCGCACGTATCCGGAAATCCCTCATGTTTGCATCATAAAAGGAGATGGGAAATTTCTATCTATTGCAGCAGCCTCTGTGCTAGCCAAAACATTTCGCGATGATTACATGGAAGTCTTGGATGAAAAATTCCCAGAATACCATTGGAAAAAGAATAAAGGATATCCAACAATTGCGCACCGAAAAGCAATAGCTGATTTTGGCCCAACAGATCACCACAGAAAAACATTTACATTGCTAAAACCAATGGAAAAAAGCCTTTTTGATTAAACATCCTGTTGTTCATTTAAAAAATTAAGTACGGTTTTCCAAAGGATGGTATTCCCTAATTTTGAATAAATTAGAATTTTTATGTTTGCTCGTTACTTTTTTATTTTTCTAGGAATCATCAGTATTGGATGGATTGGCTATGTCGCAGGAGATCTCGTTGACAAAAAATACTCCTACGCACCAATTTCAGTGTTCGGAAAAGAAGACGGTAAAATACTTGTGATTAATCGAATAAGTGAATTTAATCCCGAACAAATACCGTTCAAATCTATTCCAAAAAACAACGAAGTTCTGAATAGCATCCTGCCTAATTTACATACTAAACATACCGTTTTTATTAGTGCTAACCGTAAAAATCTGCTCATTCAATGGAATCAAAATTGGAATAGAAGTGCATTCCGAAAAATTTTCAGGAATAGCCATTTGAAAATAAAAAAAACAGGCTTACATTCTTATCAAATAAGCGGTTATGAAGTCGAGCAGTATAAAAATGTCCTTTATTTTCACGAACCAGGACTTCAAACTACTCTCGTGGAGAATTGGGATAAATTCGATAAGAAATCCAGCAGCTCATTAATTGACCTTACCAACGAAGATCCAATTACCACCGATATTTATTTCAAGGAAAACGGAAAAATTCAGTTTAGTTCAAAAAACATAAAACAAGTTGCTGGAAAACACATCCATGATAAGAATTTGTTTTCTGAAGTTTTACCGATAAACATTTCAAGTTACCACTTTTTTGAAAAAAAATATGCCGCAAGTACAGATGCAGATTTCAGAAATAGCCCAATGCTTAAATGGGTAGACAAAGGTTTCGTTTGCTTTGAATTCAAAGGAAAAAAGGTCTTACTAAGCGATTACAAAACCGGCCAAAATCCTATAAATATTCTGAACGATTATTTCAAAAAGGACACAGAAAATGAAGAGCATGCATTTTTCAAAAATACACTTCTTTGTTCTGATTTTAAAGAAAGTGCAGCCAATGGTTTTTTCGTTTACATGTTGAATGATTACGTTATTATATGCGAAGACATGGCGGTTTGCGAAGATATTGTTACTCAAAATAAAATCGGGAGAACACTTGCAACAGATACAGAGGCCATTTATACCATTTATGGTGGACTTCCTTCGCTTGTTTCGGAAAGATATGTTGAAAGTTTGTCCAATAAATTCAGCCGTACCATTTACAAAAATAAAATTTTAGAAAGTCGCTTAACTTCAAATCTTGAATCGGGACCCAAGGTTTCCGGTACTCCTGACATTGAAACACTGACGATGAACGTGGACATGGTCATCAAAGACTTCGTTTCCTTCGATGGAAAAGGCAATAGTGTTGTATTAACTGCAACTGGGGAACTCGTTTATTTTTCCAATGGCAAGAACACATGGATTAAAAACTTAAACTCCAAAAGTATTGGGCAAATAACATTTATTGAACAATATCAGTTGATTTTAGTAACGTGTAAAAATTCCATTCATTTAATGGACAGAAATGGAAGATATACATTTGGTGGACCAATCGAGCTTGGTGGAAAACATGCTTCGCAGCCAGCTACTTACTATGAATGGAAAAACAAAATGTATTTTGCTTATCCGGATGAGGCAGGAAATATTGTTGTTTTTGATTCAAGAAGGCGTTTGTACTCCGTAATTAATAGCAATCTATCCACTATTGTCGCGCCAGTTGATGTCTGGAAAAGTCAGAAAAAACTTTTTTATGGTGTCCGAAATAAAAGCACAAATAAAATGTTTGATGCGGAAAGAAAAAGAGAATTCAGATCTTTTCCTTTGCCAACAGAAAGTCAATCTATCGTTCAGGAAGGTGAATTGTTGCTGTTTTCTCATGAAAATGGGAATCTTAT
>JBEDAD010000278.1:0-2998 GCA_041177985.1 Bacteroidota bacterium
CGTTTAGGAAGATCTTTATTGGAGTTGGGTGGAAACAATGCAATTATTATTGCACCTTCTGCAGACTTGAAAATGGTCGTTCCTGGTGCGGTTTTCGGTGCAGTTGGAACAGCAGGACAACGGTGTACTTCTACGCGTCGTTTGATTATTCACGAAGAAATTTACGATAAAGTAAAAGAAGCGTTGACTAGCGCATACAAACAATTGAAGATTGGAAATCCTTTGGATCAAAACTTCCATGTTGGGCCTCTTATCGATACAGATGCGGTAAATGCATATTTGGTAGCATTAGAAAAAGCGGTTGCTGAAGGAGGAAAAATCCTTGTTGAAGGTGGTGTTTTATCTGGCGACGGATATGAATCAGGATGTTATGTGCAGCCAGCAATCGTTGAAGCGGAGAATCATTTTACCATTGTGCAACACGAAACTTTTGCGCCAATCTTATACATCATGAAGTATTCTGGCGGTGTTGAAAATGCGATCAAATTACAGAATGGCGTGCCGCAAGGATTGTCTTCTGCAATTATGACAAATAGCTTGAAGGAAGCGGAAGCATTTTTAGCGCAGCAAGGTTCGGATTGTGGCATTGCTAATGTAAATATCGGAACATCTGGCGCTGAAATTGGCGGTGCATTTGGCGGTGAGAAAGAAACTGGCGGCGGACGTGAATCTGGCTCTGATGCTTGGAAAGTGTACATGCGCCGTCAAACAAATACGATCAATTATTCCGATAGTTTGCCTTTGGCTCAAGGAATTAAATTTGAATTATAATAATCTAGTAAACACGAAAATGCCGGGCGGTTTGCTCGGCATTTTTTTTGTCGTTTATTTTAAAGAAATAAAAAGGTTTTAATTCAATTGAAACCTATGATTTTCAACTCTTTACCAAATTTATTCGGGTATCATTTTCTTCTGCTAAATCGGTCACAAATGCCGTTGAATCTGTTGTTCCAAACACTATTTCATTTGCTAGAACTTCGCTACAGATATAGGTCATGTTTGCTTCAATAGCGTGTTGAATCCAAGGGGTTGATTCTATTTTTAAAACAATGCGATCTGTCACGTCTAAACCAGAATCTTTGCGCAAGTTTTGCACCCGATTGATTAATTCTCTGGCAATTCCTTCCGCTTTTAATTCCTCGGAAATAGTGATATCCAAGGCAACAGTTAAACCATTTTCACTTGCTACAAGCCAACCTGGAATATCTTGCGCAGCGATTTCAAAATCGGTAATGTCCAGTAGAATCTTTTCGCCGTCGATTTCTGTTTCCCAACCATTATTTCCCTCGATTGCAGAAATATCGTCGCTTGACAATTGTGCCACTTTAGCCGCAATTGCTTTCATCTGCTTGCCATATTTAGGTCCAATCGTTTTGAAATTTGGCTTGATGCTTTTTACCAGCATACCATTTCCTTCTTCCAATAATTCCAGTTCCTTTACATTGACTTCCGAAAGAATTAAATCCTTGATGTGCAATAGATTGTCTGCAAAATTCTTGTTCAAAACAGGAACCATGATTTTTTGTAAGGGCTGACGAACGCGGATTTTTTCTTTTTTCCGCAAAGCTAAAACAAGCGAAGAAGTACGTTGCGCAATATCCATTTGGGCTTCCAACGCCTCATCAATCCATGCTTCCTTAACAATAGGGAAGTCTACCAAATGAACAGATGTTGCAGTAAATCTTTTGGAGACTATATTCAAATCACAGAAAAGTTGATCCATAAAAAATGGCGCGATTGGCGAACCAAGAATCGAAATTGTTTCCAAGCAGGTATACAAAGTCTGGTAAGCAGAAAGTTTATCTTTAGAATCATCGCTTTTCCAAAAACGGCGTCGACACAAACGAACATACCAGTTGGATAATTGATCGCTCACAAAATCTTGAATCAACCTTCCAGCCTTTGTTGGCTCATATTCTTCAAAAGAAGCATCCACTTCTTTAATGAGAGAATGTAACTTAGACAAAATCCAACGATCAATCTCCGGTCGGTCTTCTAAAGCGATTTCTTGTGCGGAATAATCAAAACCATCAATATTGGCGTATAAAGAAAAGAAGGAATAGGTATTGTATAACGTACCGAAAAACTTCCGCTGTACTTCCAGAATGCCTTCTTCGTCGAATTTTAAATTATCCCACGGCTGCGCATTTGTTGTCATATACCAGCGCGTTGCATCTGGTCCATATTTTTCTAAGGTTACAAATGGATCAACGGTATTTCCTAAACGCTTCGACATTTTTTGTCCATTTTTGTCTAGTACAAGTCCGTTGGAAATAACATTTTTATACGCAACGGAGTCAAAAACCATCGTTGCAATGGCGTGTAAAGTATAAAACCAACCACGTGTTTGATCCACTCCTTCTGCAATAAAATCCCCAGGATATCCTTCGTGGTTATCGATTAAATTTTTATTTTCAAAGGGATAATGCCATTGCGCATAAGGCATCGAGCCAGAGTCAAACCAAACATCAATCAAATCCGATTCGCGTTTCATTGGCTTTCCTGATGGTGAAACAAGAATTATCGGATCCATGTAATTTTTATGTAAATCCACCAAGTCGTAATTTGCTTTCGACATATCGCCAACTTGGAATGCTTCCAACGGATTCTCAGCCATTAAACCAGCATCCACTGCTTTTTGACAAGCGATTTTCAATTCTTCGATGGATGAAATACAGATTTTTTCATCGCCATCTTCTGTTGACCAAATTGGAATAGGAATTCCCCAATAGCGCGAGCGTGAAAGGTTCCAGTCGTTGGCATTCTCCAGCCATTTTCCAAATCTTCCCGTACCAGTTGATTCCGGTTTCCAGTTGATTGTATTGTTCAAATCCATCATGCGTTCCTTCACATCTGTAACTTTTATGAACCAAGAATCCAATGGATAATACAAAACGGGTTTGTCTGTTCGCCAGCAATGCGGATAACTGTGGACGTATTTCTCTACTTTAAATGCTTTATTATCTGTTTTGAGTTGAATCGCAATCTGCACATCTGC
>JBEDAD010000279.1:0-4398 GCA_041177985.1 Bacteroidota bacterium
ATTCCAATTCGTTCTTTGTTCAGATGGATACCAAAAACATTTTCTTTGCATACAACGTGCGTATTCCCGCGGTAATCGTGCACCAATTCTTCCGCAATTCCAGGAACGCTGAACGAATTTAGAACTTCCAAACCATCGTACAAAAGCAGTTCGCAGCCTTTTTTTAATTGTTTTGGATAGGTCAGTAAAATTAATTTTCCGTCTCGCTGCATCTCGAAATCTGCCACACTTAATCGGTTCGATTGGAAAACGGTATCTGGAACACCGGGAGATTTCACGACAATTTCTTTTAAAAACTGACTTTTAATTGGAATTAAATCTACACTAATAGTTAGAGAATCCGATGTATTACTGCTGATTTTTCTCGTTGCAGAAAAAGGTTCATATACGGGATGGTTCAGTGAAAATAGCAGTAGCGAATTCTGCGGGATTTTTAACGCAATTTTACCTTTGGAAGAAGATTTCGCATACAAAGTTGTTTGTCCAAACACAAAAGTTCCTTGCACATTTTGAACCGCTTCACGGTGCGTTTTATCTTGCAGCTCAAAAATCACAGTTATACTATCCGATTGCGAATAGATAGAAGAAAACACCAGAAAGGAAGCAATTACAGAAATTAGATTGTGATAGCGCATGTTTCGTTTTTAGTTTGAGATGCAAATTAAACAAAATTCCATAAAAAAAGGCCTCTCAAAAATTGGAGAAGCCTTTATTCTATATCGAAAATGAATTACACTTTTAAGCACCAACCGAAAGCATCTTCTACTTTCCCTGCTTTTAAGTCGTCCAAATAGGTTCTAATTTTTATCGAAATGGTGTGGGTTTCTACCGGCGGTAATTCTAAAATCTCATCGCGGTAACCAATTTTTGCAATGGAAGCGATTGTTGCAGCCGTTCCTGCCCCGAAAGCCTCTTGCAAACTACCATTTTTTGCAGCGGTTACAATTTCTTCTACCGTTACTTTTCGCTCTTCAACCGGAATACCCCAGCTTTTTGCAATTTCAACTACCGAGCGTTTTGTAACACCACGCAAAATTGTATCGGACTCTTCAGATGGCGTCACAAGCGTTCCATTGATCACGAAAACAATATTCATCGTTCCGGATTCTTCAATGTATTTGTGTTCTTTTCCGTCTGTCCAAACCAATTGATGAAAACCTTTCAGTTGCCCTTGTTTTGCTGGATACAAAGAAGCGCCATAATTTCCTGCCGTTTTTGCACGTCCAACGCCTCCAACGGAAGCACGCGTATAAAACTCTTCAATTTTTACATTTACAGGTTCTGAATAGTAAGCGCCTACCGGGCACGTGAAAATCATGAACTTATAGGTTTCGGATGGTTTGATTCCAATAAATTCATCCGTAGCAAACAAAAATGGTCGAATATATAAGGAAAAACCTTCTCTATTCGGAATCCAATCTTTGTCTATCTCCACTAACTTGCGTACCAATTCAATGAACATTTCCTCCGGAATTATCGGCATACACATTCTTTCAGAAGATTCGATGAATCGTTTTGCATTCATATCTGGACGAAAAATCAAGACATCTCCTGCTTCCGTTTTATTTGCTTTCATTCCTTCAAAAATAGACTGGCCATAATGGATTGCCGACGTTGCAGGATGAATTGAAATATTTCCAAATGGAAGAATTTCCGGTTGTTGCCAAGCCCCATCCGCATATTCCATTACCAGCATATGATCCGAAAAAATCTTTCCGAATGGTAAATTATTCCAATCTACGGATTCAAGGTGTGAATGGGAAGTTGGCGTAATTTTAACTGTAAGCATGTCTTGTAACATAATGTATATTTCTTGCTGCGAATATAAGTAGAATGATTGAGCATACAAAGTGTATATATATGCATTCCTACAAATTAATTTCTTTATTTTTGACAGTTGAACGGAAGAATGGATAAAAGTCGCGAAATAGTAAAAAAGTATTGGGGTTTTGACCGATTTCGTCCGATGCAGGAAGAAATTGTAGATACTGTCATTTATGGTCACGACACATTGGCGTTGTTGCCTACAGGTGGCGGGAAATCGCTTTGTTTTCAAGTTCCAGGAATTGCAAGAGAAGGAATCACCTTGGTTATTTCGCCATTGATAGCTTTGATGCAGGACCAAGTTGCGAATTTACAATCAAAAGGAATCCGTGCTAAGTCAATCATCAGCGGAATGAGTCACCGGGAAATGGATATTACACTTGACAATGCGCGATTTGGCGGCTTGGATTTTTTGTATACTTCGCCGGAGCGCATTCAATCCAAATTATTTATTGAACGCTTCAAAGGAATGAATGTCGGTTTAATAGTGGTCGACGAAGCGCATTGTATTTCAGAATGGGGGCATGATTTTCGACCTGCTTTTAAAGAAATCTATAAATTACGCGAGATCCATCCGGATGTTCCAATTATTGCGCTGACAGCGACTGCCACGGATAAAGTAAGAGCAGATATTTTAAAACAATTACAGCTAAAAAGCCCGAAAATATTTGAAGCTTCCTTTGAACGTCCTAATTTAAGCTACGAAACACAAGAGTCTGAAAATAAATTAGTTGCGATTGTAAATTATTGTAAATCCCACGATAATTTGTGTGGAATTGTCTATTGTCAAACGCGTAAAAGTGTGAAAGATGTTGCCCGTATTCTTCAAGCCAATCGAATTAGTGTTGGGGTTTACCATGGCGGCATGACCAAGGATGATCGGGAACGCATGCTGAAAGATTGGTTAACCGACAAAATAAAAGTGATGGTTTCTACCAACGCATTTGGAATGGGAATTGACAAACCAGACGTTCGCTTTGTTTTGCATTATGAATTTCCGCCAACATTAGAAGCTTATTTTCAGGAAGCTGGCCGTGCTGGTCGCGATGGGAAAGAATCCCGCGCTATTGTATTTTGGGAAAAACAAGATCTAACCACCTTGCAGGAGCGCATAAAGCAGCAATTCCCTGAGATTACAACTATAAAAACAACGTATCGTGCTGTGTGTAATTTCCTGAAAATTGCAATTGGTTCAGGAAAGGACGAATCCTATCCTTTCGAGATTGCTAAATTGTGTAGCGCATTTCAACTCAATCCTCTGCAAGCATACAATTCACTGAAAATACTGGAAATGAACAATGATTTGGTGTTTTCAGAAGGCGTTTTTCATCCGACAAAAGTGAAGTACGCCATAGGAAATAAAGAACTGTATAACTTTCAGATCCAGCATTCAAAATTTCTAGGGCTAACAACCTTGCTTTCCAGAAGTTATGCCGGGATTTTTGAGCAGTATTTTGAAATTCACGAGAAAGAATTCTGCACACGGCTCGCAATCAATGCAATGGAATTGGAAAACCAATTGAAGCAACTGGAAAAATATGGCGTTCTAGATATCTCGTGGAAGAGCTCACTTCCAACTGTAACGTTAACCCACGAGCGCTTGCCAGACGATTACCTTTCTATTTCTGCGGAAGTATATACTTACAGAAAACAAAATGCAGAACAGAAACTAGAGAAAGCGCTCCAATTTATCGAGCTACCAATTTGTAGATCAGTTCAATTATTAAAGTATTTCGGACAAGAATCAGAGCCGTGTGGAAAATGCGATGTGTGTAAAAACAATTCTAAAACGACTTACAGAACAAAAGAATTGAAAGATATTTTATTGCCATTTTTGCAAAACATGCAAACCTTAGAGGATTGCATAGATAAAACAAATGCTAGCAGCGAGCAGGTAAAAAATGCTCTGAAGGAATTGATTTTAGAAGAAAAAATTGAAGCTTTTGATGGAAAATTCAAAGTTAGATAAGAATTTCTTACGTTCTAATTGAACAGCTCCACCCCATTACACTTTTCCATTATATTCTTTTGAAAGCTGATTTTCAGAAATAAAACCTATTTAGTCAAAGCGATTTTCAAATCGTGGATTTCTTTTTGAAGATCCTGAATGGATTTGCTGAGATCGTTATCATCCATTCGCACATCTTTTAATTCGGGAGAAATATAATTCACAAATTTCCAGATTTCCAAAATATCATTGGCGTGCACCAAATAGGGTTTATAAAAAGTATTGGTTGAACACAACTGAAAAGACTGGCTGGAATCCAACAAGTTATGTACAACTTTAAAAACGATTCCCTCTTCTTTAGTTACTACGATACATGGCGTACCGGAACGAATTGTCATCCAATTCTGCACATATTCTGCTACAACTTGGGATCCTTCACCAACGGGCGGCATGGAATCTCCTATAATTGGAAAAGAACGGTATTTTTTATTTTTAGATAAAAACGGTAAATGAAATGTTGGTAAAACTTTTAGGTAATCCGGATCGGCGTAACCAGAAGTGTAACCCGCACTTGCTTTCAAGGGAATCATTTCAATAACTTCCTCATCGTTTTCATCCACCATTGC
>JBEDAD010000280.1:0-9219 GCA_041177985.1 Bacteroidota bacterium
GGCAGTATAAAATCAACCGGTTTATTAAATAAAATTTTAAGCCATTTAACCGATTTTGAAGTGATTCAGTTTGGCGGTATTGAAGCAAACCCCCAATTTACAACCTTAATGAAAGGAGTGCAACTTGCACAACAAAATGAAGTTGATTTTATTTTGGCCGTTGGAGGTGGATCTGTTATAGATGGTGTAAAATTTATGACCGGTGCTTATTTTTACAAAGGCGATTCTTGGGATGTGCTTGTGCGTAAAGAATCTTGTGAATTCAAAGAAGCTTTGCCATTTGGAACAATTCTTACCTTACCCGCAACCGGCTCAGAGGCAAACTCAGGAGCTGTAATTAGTCGAGAGGAATTAAAAGAAAAACGCGCTATGGGTGGTCCGCTTTTCTTTCCAAAGTTTTCTTTTTGTGATCCTTCAGTCGTTGCGACTCTTCCAAAAAGACAGATTGCCAATGGTATTGTAGACGCTTTCATGCACACGCTAGAGCAGTACCTAACTTTTCCGTCTGATAATTTATTGCAGGAAAGACAAGCAGAAGGAATTCTTCAAACGTTGATTGAAATTGGTCCTGAAGTGATGGAACATCCTAATAATTATAAATTAGCTTCAAATTTAATGTGGAGTGCTACGCATGCGTTAAATGGAAATTTACGTTGTGGAGTAGTTACGGATTGGACAACCCATATGATTGGGCACGAATTAACAGCAATTTATGGTATAGATCATGCACGAACATTGGCAATCATCGCTCCGCGTTTATATCAAAATCAATTTGAAAATAAAAAAGAAAAATTGGTTCAATATGGTAAACGAGTTTGGAATTTAGAAGGTACTTCACATGAAATCGCACAAGCCGCAATAGAACGGACAGAAGCGTTTTTCAATTCCTTAGGAATTCAAACCAGAATAGCAGATTATTCAGCGGACACCGATCACATCGCGGAAATTATTAAATCTCGGTTCATTGATCGAGGATGGCTTGCAATGGGCGAGCGCCAAGCAATTACGCCGCAGGATATAGAAGAAATTGTTCTAAATTCAATTTAGTGGGTTTAAGTGCTCCTTTCAAAGTGCGTTTTGAAGCAACTCAGCAATTGGTTGAGTTGTTGCAAAACACGACGCTTGGAACAAATGGCGCGAAGTACCGGCACCTGGATACATCTACTCGAATCATAGAGATAGATAATCCACTTTTTTTATCCTTGGAACGAAACAATTGTACGATTGGAAATGTAACTTTTTGCAGAAGAGGAAAATTTTGGTACGTTCGGTATTTTGCATTTAGCACCTTTTTTCAAGTTGGAGCGAAAAGAAGTCGAAACCTTAAAAGTGGAAGTTCTTCCTTAAAAAAGGAACTAACTAATTTTTTTACGGAAGTTTTTTCAGGAAATTATACGGAAGAAACCGTACAGGCATTTTATGCGTATATTGATCCGCGCAACGACCGAAGCAAATGGATGAGCGAAAATTTTGGTTTTCAGAAAGTTGGGAACCTAGCAACTCAAACGTATAGTAGGCTTTACCCAAAACCAACAGATCGTTTTGAAAAAACCACCAATTGGGAGGAGTTAAAAGCGTTTGTGCATGCAAACTATTCAAAGCATCAGTATTTTTTTGAAACGCATGCTTCGAAAGGCTCATATTATGTTTTAAGAGACGATAAAGGAGCGATTATTGCTTGTGCAAAAATAACTAAAGCGCTTTGGGAAATAGAACGACTTCCTGGATATTTTGGTGGAGTTCTTACACGGATAATTCCCGTAATACCATTTTTAAAAAATATTATTCGTCCAAAAGAGCATACTTTCCTGGTTCCTGAAATTGTTTGCAGTTTACATAATAACCCAAAATTAATTGACACACTTTTTAGTGCAATATTAGCGGAAGAAAAGTGCCATCTTTTAATTTGGTGGGTGGATCAAAAAGACCCGATATATTTGGATGTAAAAACTGAAATTTCTTGGGGAATTTTACATAAATTAATTGGAGTAAATCCTGTTGATGTGGTAGTTTTGAAAAATCCGGAATTACGTTTAGATTTAAGTAATTCTCCAATATTTGTTGCAGGATTGGATATGGTTTGATGTCTTTTAAAAAAAATAGAACAGCATTTCTTCTTCCATGAAATTCCATGCTATATTTACGAACTTATATTAACACTATGAAATACCTGATTATTGGGCTCGGAAATCCAGGAAGTAAGTATGCTGAAACACGCCATAACATCGGTTTTAAGGTTGTAGAGGCATTTGCAAAAGAAAGAGGAGGATCATTTGCTTTGATGAAGCATGCGGAAGTTTCCGAGGTTAAATTTAAAGGACGTTCAATAATTCTAATCAAACCGACAACCTTCATGAATTTATCCGGTAAAGCGGTGAATTATTGGATGCAAGCTGAAAAAATCCCTAAAGAAAATATTTTGGTAATTACAGATGATTTAGCGCTTCCGTTTGGAAAACTTCGCATGAAAGGAAAAGGAAGCGATGGCGGACACAACGGACTGAAAGATATTCAAGCAACATTGAATTCCCAAGATTATGCGCGTCTGCGATTTGGCGTTGGGAATGAATTTCAACAAGGGCAGCAAGTGGATTACGTTTTAGGGGAATGGACAGCAGAAGAAAATCAAATTCTGGAGGAACGTATTCAAGTGGCTACAGAATTTATCAAAGGATTTACAACAATTGGACTCGGATTGACCATGACGAATTGGAACAATAAGTAAGAGAAATATCAAAATACGGGCATTCAAAAAAAGATACTTAAGCTATTTCACTCTATTTTCCCATGCGTTTTTAAGGAATCATCGTCTGGTTTTTGCTTAGTCACTTATTTCTTAAAAGTAGTAAATTTCTCGAAAAGTAAATCAGGAAAATGTGCTGTTTTATCGTTTTATCACGCTTTCTTACTACTTTTACATTTCAATCCATGAAGCATGAAAAGAGTAAAAATTGCCGAGATATTAAGTCAACCGGAAATTGGAAAAGAAATCCTTGTCAAAGGATGGGTACGCGCATTTAGAAGCAACCGATTTATTCAGATAAACGATGGTTCAACAATTAATACGCTTCAAGCCGTCGTTGACTTTGAAAAATTCGATGAGGCAATTTTGAAAAAAATCACAACCGCCGCTGCTGTTGGTTTAAAGGGGATTTTAATAGAATCACAAGGGTCGGGCCAGGCGGTAGAGCTGCAAGTTTCAGAAATTGAAATTATCGGAGAAGCAAATCCCGATGACGTTCAAAGAACGGTGATGCAGCCAAAAAAACACAGTTTGGAGTTTCTTCGAGAACAAGCGCATCTTCGTTTTAGAACCAATACGTTTGGAGCAGTTTTCAGAATTCGTCATGCAGTAGCTTTCTCTATTCATAATTATTTTAATCAAAGAGGATTTTTCTATTTACATACGCCAATAATTACTGGCTCCGATGCGGAAGGCGCTGGAGAAATGTTTCGGGTTACGAATCTCGATCCTAAAAACCCACCTTTAAACGAAGATGGAACGGTAAATTTTAAAGAAGATTTCTTTGGTAAAGCAGTTAATCTAACTGTTTCTGGTCAATTGGAAGCGGAATTGGCAGCATTGGCACTCGGACAAGTTTATACATTCGGTCCAACCTTTAGAGCGGAAAATTCGAATACTTCAAGACATCTTGCAGAATTTTGGATGATTGAGCCGGAAGTTGCGTTCAATGATTTGTTGGACAATATGAATTTAACGGAAGATTTTCTAAAACATATCTGCAACTATGTGATGGAAAATTGTGCGGATGATTTGAAATTCCTGAACGATCGCGAAGTCCAAGAACAATCCCAAAAACCGCAAAATGAACGAAACGAATTATCCTTGATTGAACGCCTACAATTTGTGGCTAACAATGAATTCAAGCGATTGACGTATACCGAAGCAATAGAGGTGTTGAAAAACTCCAATCACTATAAGAAGAAGAAATTTCAATACGATATTTCCTGGGGAATTGATTTGCAAAGCGAACACGAACGCTATTTGGTGGAAAAGGAATTTAAATGCCCAGTAATTTTGACGGATTATCCAGCAGAGATTAAGGCATTTTACATGCGCCAAAATGACGACGGAAAAACTGTAGCTGCAATGGATGTACTTTTTCCTGGAATCGGAGAAATAGTAGGTGGATCCCAGCGGGAAGAACGAATGGATATTCTCAAGAAAAAATGCGCGGATTTCCATATTGATGAGGAAGAATTATGGTGGTACATGGATACACGTAAATTTGGTTCTGTGCCGCATGCAGGTTTTGGACTCGGATTCGAACGAATGGTAATGTTCGTTACTGGAATGACGAATATACGCGATGTAATTCCTTTCCCAAGAACCCCGCAAAACGCTGAGTTTTAATTTTACACCAAACATTCAACAAAAAAGTTGTATTTTTAAAAGAATGTAAAGTCGTTTTTTTAAGCTTGATTTTTTTGAATTACTATAAATATGGCACTGAAGCAATATCTTGTACAAAAATTAGAACAACGTCTTTCTCCCCAGCAAATTCAGCTGATGAAGTTGCTGCAGGTTCCAACCATGGAATTAGACCAGCGGATTAAACAGGAAATTGAAGAAAATCCTGCGCTAGAAGAAGGCGCAGAGGAAATAGAAGACGAATTCGACAACGAGGATGATTTTGACAATGAAGACGATTTCGAAAACGATGAAAAAGAATTTGATATTTCTGATTACATCGACGAAGAAGGATCCGATTATAAAACGAAAGCAAACAATACCAGCAAGGATGACGAAGAACGCGTTATTCCATTATCTGGGGAACAATCGTTTCAAGAAAAATTAACAGAACAATTGCACCTGCTTTATTTGGATGAACACCAATTCATGATTGCGGATATGCTAATTGGTAATTTGGATGAATCTGGTTACTTGAACCGGGAAATTGATGCATTGGTAGACGATTTGGCATTTTCAGCAAATATCCAGACAACTGAAAAAGAAATTGAAGAAGTATTAAGCGTGATTCAGGAATTAGATCCCGCTGGCGTTGGTGCGAGAGACTTACAAGAATGTTTGTTGATTCAAATTAACCGTAAACAGGATGGAGATATTACACGCTATACTGCGAAAGTAATTTTAGAACAGTTTTTCGAAGAATTCACCAAAAAACACTACGATAAAATTCTGAAAAAATTGGAAATTGAAGACCAGGATCTTAAAGAGGCGATTGCTGAAATCCTAAAGCTCAATCCAAAACCAGGTGGTTCAATGAAGGAATCCTCCAAAAATCACCAGCAGATTATTCCAGATTTTATGATTACAGAATTTGAAGGACGACTCGAACTGACACTCAATGGCCGCAATGCTCCGGAATTAAAAGTGAGTCGGGAATACGAACAAATGCTGAGAACCTATGCAGATGGTGCAAAAACCTCTAAATCAGATAAGGACGCTGTGCTTTTTGTGAAACAAAAATTGGATGGCGCAAAGTGGTTCATTGATGCCATTAAACAACGACAAAACACGCTGTTATTGACCATGAATGCAATTATGAATTACCAAAATAAATATTTTCTAACTGGCGACGAAACGAATTTAAGGCCAATGATTTTAAAGGATATTGCAGAAATCGTTAGTTTGGATATTTCTACTATTTCTCGTGTGGCAAATAGTAAATATGTGCAAACTGGATATGGAATTTTTGCCTTAAAGTATTTCTTTTCTGAATCTCTTTCAACCGATTCTGGAGAAGAAGTTTCCACTAGAGAAGTGAAAAAAATCCTTTCGGAAGCGATAGAAGCGGAGAAAAAAAAGACACCTTTGACAGATGAGAAATTGATGGATCTATTGAAGGAAAAAGGGTATAATATCGCACGCCGAACGGTAGCAAAATACCGTGAACAATTAAATATTCCTGTTGCACGATTACGAAAAGAATTATGAAAATTGCTTCTGAAATTTTATCGTGGGTATTTTTACCACTGTTTATGCCGGTTTATGGCTTATTGATTGCAATGTATGTGCCATCCAACCAAGATTATTTATTCAACGAAGATTCCTTGTTCTTTCTTAATGATTCAGCAAAATCGGCAATACTTTACCTCTTTCTGATTTTCAGTATAATTGCTCCTGGTTTGTCTTTTCTGCTGCTTAAGAAGCGAAATATAATTACTACAATCGATATGGAAAACCAACGGGAACGCAGTATTCCTATGTTTTTAATGCTAGCGTATTGCTTGGTGCTATATTTTCTTTTTGTAATCAAAGCACAAGATAATATCTTGCCAAAATATATATACGCATTGCCACTTTCTGGTGTTTTTGTAACGGTATTTTTTACTTTTATTAACCGCTGGATAAAAATTAGTCTCCATGCTGGTGGCGCAGGAATTTTAACCGGTTTTACTTTTGAATACGCCATGGAGCAAATGGAATTCCAATTTTGGATCCTGATTTTTGTAATTATAGCTTCCGGACTTACAATTTCTGCTCGATTGTACTTAAAAAAACATACCCCAACGGAATTAATCGCAGGATGGTGTCTCGCACTATTTATAACCTTTTCTATTAATTTTTTATACCCAATCGGGTAAATTTCTAATTTTACATTCATAGGATATGAAACACTATTTTTTTACACTTACCAGCCTCGCCTTATTTTTGGGTGTCTTTTCATCTTGTGGAATCGTTAACGAGAAAAATAAAGGGAAAGGCGTTAACTTTTTTACGATTCAGCAAGACAAAGAGCTTGGTGCAAAAGTTGCATTTGAACTCGACAGTAATTCACGGGAATACCCAGTTTTGGATTCTACGAAATACAAAGAAGTTTACCAATATTTATATAAAGTTCGCAACACAATTTTAAATTCTGGCAAAGTGGATTTTAAAGATGAGTTTTCTTGGCAACTGCGAATCATTCAAGATGACAGCACGCTAAATGCTTTTTGTACGCCGGGCGGATATATTTATGTCTACACAGGATTATTAAAATTCTTGGATTCTGAAGATCAATTGGCTGGTGTGATGGGGCACGAAATCGGACATGCAGATATGCGCCATTCTACGCGACAAATGACAACGATGTTTGGTGTACAACTATTATTGGATGTTTTAGCGGGCGATAGAGCAGCGTTGAAGCAAATTACAGGAGCGTTGGTTGGTTTGAAATTCTCGCGAGCACACGAAACGGAAGCGGATGAACGCTCAGTTGTTTACCTTTGTCCAACGGAATACAATGCAGCTGGTGGCGCTTCTTTCTTTGAAAAAATACAATCCATGGGAGGAGCTCGTCAGCCTGAATTTTTAAGTACGCACCCAGATCCCGGAAATAGAATTGAACATTTCCACAGTTCGAAAGTAACATTGGGATGTAAAGGTGAAAAAACATATCAAACAGAATACGAGCGAATAATTTCTAAATTACCTAAATAGTAGTTTTCACGTTTAAAATTTACAGTATTGAAAAATGTTTAAAAACAAAAAAAAGCCGGCAGTAAATTCACTTTACTGCCGGCTTTTTAACTTCTGTTTTTTATTTATTCCGCTAAACTAACAGTTACCGATTCTCCTTCTTTCGTCACCTTGACCAATCCTTGTTTTGTCAAAACTTTTATACTGATATCCCATTGTTTTCCGCTCAATCCGGCCCGAACTTTTAACGTGCTCAGTTCAATTGGAGCGTCTTTTTCAACCATTTCTAGAATCATTTTCTCATTATCGCTCAATTCGAGTTTATGTCCTTTCACTTCAGGGCGCATTTGTGGGAAAAATAATACTTCCTGTATCGATGAATTGTTTGTGAGTAACATTACCAAACGGTCAATACCAATTCCCATTCCGGATGTTGGCGGCATTCCGTATTCTAGGGAACGCAAGAAATCCTGGTCGATAAACATTGCTTCGTCATCGCCTTTTTCAGACAATCGCATTTGTTCCTCGAAACGCTCGCGTTGGTCAATTGGATCATTCAGCTCCGAATATGCATTGGCAATTTCTTTCCCATTGACCATTAATTCAAAACGCTCTGTCAATTCAGGATCTTCTCTGTGGCGCTTGCACAACGGAGACATTTCAATCGGATAATCTGTAATAAATGTTGGCTGAATGTAATTCCCTTCGCATTTTTCCCCAAATAATTCATCAATTAATTTGCCTTTCCCCATCGTTGGATCCGTTTCGATACCAAGTGATTTGCACGCTGCATGCAATTCATCCTCTGATTTTCCTTGGATATCAAATCCAGTGAAATGTAAAATTGCGTCGCGCATTGTTACCCGAGCAAATGGCGCTTTCAAGGAAATAGTTGTTTCACCAACCGTGATTTCAGTTGTGCCACACACCTCCATCGCAACGCGTTCAATCATTTTTTCGGTAAAATCCATCATCCAGTTGTAATCTTTGTAAGCAACATAGATTTCCATTACTGTAAATTCTGGATTGTGCGTGCGGTCCATTCCTTCATTTCGGAAATCTTTCGCAAACTCGTAAACGCCCTCAAATCCTCCAACAATTAATCTTTTTAGATACAATTCGTTAGCAACTCGCAAATACAATGGAATATCCAAGGCATTGTGGTGCGTCATGAATGGTCGTGCAGTTGCTCCGCCAGGAATTGGCTGTAATATGGGTGTTTCAACTTCCAAATATCCTTTTTCATTAAAAAATTGACGCATGGAATTCATCGCTTTCGAGCGTTTGATAAACGTTTCTTTTACGTGCGCATTTACTACCAAATCGACATACCGTTGTCGGTAGCGCAATTCCGGATCGGTAAACGCATCGTGCACTTTTCCATCTGCATCCGTTTTTGGCAATGGCAATGGCTTCAACGATTTACTTAACAAAGTAAATTCTTTAACGTGAACGGAAATTTCGCCAACTTGCGTTTTGAAAACCGTTCCTTTAACTCCGATAAAATCGCCTAGATCCAATAATTTTTTGAAAACTTCATTGTATAGCGACTTTTCTTCTCCTGGACAAATTTCATCCCGGTTGATATATACTTGAATTCTTCCCGTAGAATCTAAAATCTCCGCAAAAGATGCTTTTCCCATGACACGTTGACTCATCAGACGACCAGCCAAAACAACCTGTTTACCTTCCTCAAAATTTTCCTTTATGCCAGTAGCATAATCGGTTACAGGATACAAAGCAGCTGGATAAGGATCAATTCCCATCTCACGCAGTTTGTGCAAAGATTCTCTTCGCTGTAATTCTTGATCAGAAAGTTCAAAAACGCTCAT
>JBEDAD010000281.1:0-7794 GCA_041177985.1 Bacteroidota bacterium
AGAATACTCGAACCTGTTTCACCAGTATTCCATAGAAAGGAGTAGGGCGGAGTTCCACCACTAACGGTTGCCGAAAGTGTAATGTTTTGTGCGCCAAAACAAAGATGTTGGCTGTTTGGTGAAACAGTGACGGATGGCGGAGTAATAAAAGTTACGCGTATCGTATCGCAAATTGGAAATGGATTGCAGCCGCCAGCATCCATTCCACATACTAAATAATCCACAAAAGCTGGCGGATTCAATGGTGCAGTTACCAAAACAGTATCGCACCCAGAAATACAATTCAGAAGGGAATTATATGTGCCTTGAACGCCGGGAAATATGCTTGTCCAAGTGATAGATGGCTCGTTGTAGTAATTGGCATATATACTTCCCGAACAACCATTGTTTAGGGAAATATCCGGGCCGATGATTGGTTCAGAGTAACTAACAATACTAAAAGCATTTGCATTATTCCCTGGTTTACAAAAGGTTAGATTATGCGGTCCCGGACCAGTCAGACAAATCGGTGAACCAACTGGCGTAATTGGTCCGCAGTTAATTTGGTAAAATAACGCACCCGAAGGAACAGCGCCAGCAGATATCACAAAGTTAATGGCGATTGCAGATGGATTGAGCGTGATTATAAACTCAAGACATTTATCCGGGTTGGATGTGCCGCAGCAATTACCATCGCGCAATACCATTGGACTTGTCCACGTTTGGTTTGGCGAGGCAGAAAGATCAACGTTAAAACTTGGCGTGATGCTGTCGCAATTTTGTCCGAAGGTTAAAAATGTTTGAAAAACAAAGGCGAGAACACCTATTGATCGGAAGAGAGAAAATCTTAAAAATGGTTTCATAATTTGTTTTTATTGGGTCCATTTATTAAACGATTTCAGCACCTGGTAGTTGCTTTGTTTTTTCTGCTTTTATTTGCGTAAATAACTGATATCGTGGTTTTTATCGATGTATATAAATTTTTTAAGTACGAAGTCCGAAAAAGTGACGACGATTATTTTAAATTAATTTCAATTATTTTTTCATTTCTTCTTTTACCAATTCTTTCACCCAAAGTAAGGTTGTTAAAAAAGGCTTAGTTATAGGATGATAAATTCAGTTTTAGGATTGTTTACTGCAAAAGGACAATTATTCAACAAAAGTAGAAGTTACATTTATTTTCGATAATTACAAATAAAATGAAACTATTTTCAAGAAATATTCTTCTATAAACCTGATATGTATCATCTTTTTATCGCTTTAATAGCAATAGCTTTGGTAAAAATATCTTTTCAATGAAATACCTTTCTTTACTTTTTCTCGGGTTGCTTTTTTCATGTAACGATGCTAGAGAAACCATTTTTCCAGAATACAAAGAACTCGTTGAGGCAGTTTATTCCAGTGTTCTTTTAGAACCAAAAGATGCATACAAGGTGAATGCCTCAGTTTCGGGTTTTGTGGACTCGATATTGGTGAAAGTGGGAGACAATCTAAAAGTGGGAGATATTCTCTTGCATATTTCGAGTGAACCAATACAATTGAATCAGAAAAATGCTTATTTGAACTACGACTTAGTTCGGCAAACGTTGGAAGGAGAAGCAAATTTACTCGAAGAGATGAAGCTGGATTTAAAAACAGCAAAATTGAAAATGCAGAATGATTCCATAAATAGTCTACGCTTTACCCGTTTATATGCAGAAAAGGCGTGTTCAAAATTTGAATTTGATACTGCTATGCTTGGTTACGAAATGTCAAAAAATAATTTTTTGTCCCTCAAAAAGAGAATTGCCAGAAAAGAAAAAGAACTAAAAAATCAACTCGCTCAGTCGCGAAATAATTTGCAATCCAGCGTGCTTAAAACGAAGGACTACACGATTAGATCTAGCAGAAAGGGCAAAGTTTTTCAGCTACTAAAGGAGCCGGGCGAATTTGTAAACATGCAGGAGCCCTTGGCGATTATTGGAGATCAAGATGCTTTTGTGTTGAAAATGTTGATTGATGAGGTGGACATCACCAAAGTTCAAATTGGACAAAAAGTATTGGTAACGCTAGAGGCATTTAAAAACAACGTTTTCGAAGCAAAGATCAGCACTATTTCACCGAAAATGGACGAAAGGACGCAGACATTTGAAATGGAAGCAGTTTTTAGCAATCCACCGAAAATGCTTTATATGGGTTTGACAGGCGAAGGAAATATTGTGTTAAACGAGAAGAAAAAAGCATTGGTAATTCCACGAGAATACTTGCTTCCAGGTAACAAAGTTGAGACAGAAAACGGTATTGTTTCTGTCAAAACTGGCTTGTCTAATTGGAGTTACATAGAAATAATTTCCGGGATTACGGAACAGACTACTATTTATAAACCGCTTTAAATATGGATTTTGCACTTCTTCTTTCCATTTCCAAAACGCACCTGTTCTCGCGGAAAAAACAATCGCTGATTGCTGCTTTAGGCGTAACTTTTGGAATTGGAACGTACATTATTATGATGAGTTTTATGACAGGTTTGAATGGTTTGTTGGACGGTTTGATTCTCAATCGAACACCGCACATCCATTTATACAATGAAATGGAACCTTCCGTAAAACAGCCACTGGATTTGTATGCAGGATACAAAGGACGTGAGAAAATCATTCGTTCTGTAAAGCCAAAAAATAGCCAGGAAAGAATTCACAATGCTCTTCCATTGCTAGATTTCTTGAACAAACAGCCGTATGTTAGAGGCGCAACGGCGCAAGTGAAAGCGCAAGCCTTTTATTTGGGAGGTTCTTCCCAGTTGAATGGCGTTTTGACAGGAATTGAGGTATTACGGGAAGGTGTTTTGTACAATCTGGATCAATACATTGTAGAAGGATCTTTGGAAGAGCTTAACCAAAGCGAAAACGGTATTTTATTAGGCGCTGGAGTTGCAAAAAAACTTGCTTTGAAGATGGGAGACGTGGTGCAGATTGCTTCGTCCAAAGGAGATGTTTTACCAATGAAAATTGTTGGTTTGTATCAAAGTGGGATGTCTGAAATTGACAATGTACAAAGTTATGTCACCCTAAAAATGGCGCAACGGCTTATGGGACAAAAAGACAACTATATAACGGATATTAATATCAAGCTGTTTGATATGGAAAAAGCACCCGCTCTGGCAAAAGAAATGCGTGAAATGTTTCAAATTACGGCAACGGATATTCAATCGGCAAATGCGCAATTTGAAACAGGATCTTCCATTCGAACATTAATTTCGTATGCTGTTTCCATAACCTTGCTAATTGTGGCAGGATTTGGCATTTATAATATCCTAAATATGCTCATTTATGAGAAAATGAATGACATTGCGATTCTAAAAGCTACCGGATTTTCAGGTCAAGATGTTAAATGGATTTTTATAAGTCAGGCCTTGATTATTGGGCTTTTTGGTGGGTTTTTAGGTTTGTTGTTGGGATATGGCGTAACAGCAATTATTGATCGCACTCCTTTCGAAACAGAAGCTTTGCCAACAATCAAAACCTATCCAATCGATTACGAGTTAAAATACTATGTTATAGGAATGGTTTTTGCGCTGATATCGACATTTTTTGCAGGTTATTTTCCTTCGCGAAAAGCAGAAAAAATCGATCCAGTAGATATAATTAGAGGGCAATAGCAATGGATCCAATTTTAAAAACAAACACTATTTCAAAGTCTTTTTTGGAACCGGTTGAAGTCCAGGTTTTAAAGGATATTTCATTTGAAATACAACGCGGTGAATTCGTCTCCATAATGGGTAAATCGGGTTGTGGAAAATCTACATTGTTGTATATTCTTTCCACCATGGATACCGAATATTCAGGCGAATTATTTCTGGATGGAAAATTAATCACCGGCCTTTCATCCAATGAATTGGCTAGGATTCGAAATGAGAAAATTGGTTTTGTGTTTCAATTTCACTATTTATTGTCCGAATTTACCGTTCTTGAAAACGTAATGCTCCCAGCTAAGAAAAGGGGGGTGAAATCTCTGGAAGAAATAGAATCCAATGCGATGGAAAAATTAAAACTGCTTGGAATCGGTGACCAAGCGATGAAATTATCCAGTAGAATCTCCGGTGGACAAAAGCAACGTGTAGCAATCGCGCGCGCTTTAATCAATAATCCTTCGATAATTATGGGGGATGAACCAACCGGGAATTTGGACAGTAAAAATGCCGATATCGTTTTCTCGATTTTTAAAGAATTATCCATTCAAGAGAAATTGTCTTTGCTCGTTGTTACGCACGACGAAGATTTTGCCAATAAAACCGACCGTATCATCCAAATGGGCGATGGAATGATTATCCATCCGGAAAAAAAATAAGGATTTTCTTATCGAATTAAATGGAAATAAGTTTGTCCGGTATTTTCATTCAAATTAAAATCGGTTGCAGTATAATGTATAAAATAAACACCTTCCGATAATTCCTTGCCATTATATTTACCATCCCATCCTTGATTGATTACATCTAATTTATGCACAACTTCTCCCCATCGATTCATAATAGTTGCTTGGAATTTTTCCCCATATTTCACATCTACAAAATAAAGTTCGTTTGAATTGTCATTGTTTGGCGTGAAAACATTTGGAGGCGTTACAACCATTGAGGGTAAAACTTCCACTTGTGTAGTCCAAGTATCGTAGCAAATTCCATTCGATGCAATTAGGGTAATCGTATAAATTCCCGGTATTGTATAATCTGTGGAAACACTATACAAATTATCAACATTCAAGGAACTGTTGTTTCCAAGATCCCAGCTGTACGTCGTAGCAAATTGACTTAAATTACTGTAAGTGATTGTCATCGGAATATTTCCATACGTATCACTTGCGGAAGCATTTGCAATTGGAATGATGAGTGCCGTTACAGTCATGAAATCGCTATCTGTGCAACCATTTGCATCCGTTCCGATTACAGTGTAGGTCGTAGTTCCGGAAGGCGGTGTAAATGCAACACCATTTGCGGCATTGTTGTCCCAGGTGTAGCTAATTGCTCCTGAACCGTTTAATGTTACTTCGGATGGTGTAACATCATTTGGTTCGCACAAAATTTGATCTAATCCTGCAGAAACGACAGGCAAAGGATTTACCGTAATTATCGCCTCTCCAGTTTGGGCATTAAGACATTGCACCGAGCTGCCATCTTGAACGGATAGCAATGAAAATGTGTACGTTCCTGGGATATTTGTTGGGAATTGCACTGTATTTGTATTTGCTGCCACAATTGGAGTTTGCGCCACACCATTTAAAGAATATGCAATCGTATATGGACCGGTACTACTTTGTCCTTCAAAGGTTAGAACAGGTGAGCTGGCATCTTCACAAACGGCTATTGTTCCTGTAATTGTTGCGGTTGGAAGCGGATTTACGGTAACCGTCAAGTTAGAAGTTTGGGGCGCAGTACAGGATCCGATTTCGGTAACTGTTACAACATAATTGGTTGTTGTTGATGGTGTTGCAATTGGATTTGCGATAGAAGCATTGCTCAGTCCTGTTGCAGGTGACCAAGAATAATTAAAAGATCCTGCATTGCAACCATTTGCTGCAGTAACAGAAAATTGGGTGTTATTATTTAAGCAAATTGTATCCTGCGTTAAATTCATTTCCACTAGAATTGGACTTTGGCCCTCAACTGTGAATTGGAATTCAGGTGTCAAAATATTACAGCTGGTTTCTTTTGCTCGCCATTTATATGTTCCAGGACAAAAACTAGATAAATCAATTGTTGTAGTAGGGTAGGGAACTGGTGTCGCCCAAGTGGAAGAAGCTGCGCCACCGCCGTTGATGCAGATTTCCGGACTAAAATAATTTGCGATTCCGGTAAAATTCGCATTGCTGCATACAATTTCGATTTGAACGGTATAACAACATTGCCAGCCAGCGTTACTCGTAAAGGTTAAATCTAGGTTGGATCCTGTAATTGTTTGTGTAATATTTGAAAGCGCTGCACAAGGGCTACAGGCTAGAGAAGAATGTGAAAATGTTAAGAGGAAAAAAAAGAGAAGAAGATTATTTTTTAATTTTTTCATACTGTAGGTATTTCTGTAGTTATGTATTACTTGATTTAAGCTTTACTCAGGCTAGTTAGACGCTGAATTTAAAATTTTGGTTGCATGGATGAAATATACTAATTTAACTCGTTGGAAGTACATTCATAGAAGCGAAATCAATTCGATTTTTCGAGAAGTACATTCAATTTTTTTTCTAATTCCTTCATTTTTATTTCAAGCAGGTCATTTTTTTCTTCCAGTTTTTCAATTTGTTGCTGTTGTTCTTTTACGGCATTAATCAATGGAATAACAAACTCCGCGTAGCGAATGGAATAAAAATCGGCGTCATTTTGGGGTTTTACTAATCCACTAAACCCACAATTTAACGTTTCTAAAATTTCTTCGACATCCTGCGCAATCAGTCCGGAATAAATAAGATTTTCTTGGCCTTTTGTCGCAAAGGAATAGTCGACCGGTTGCAGTTTTTGAATAAATGCTAAGCCTAAAGTATTCTTCGTAATGCCTGTTTTTAAGCGGCGATCCGAAAAAGTTCCCCAGCCGACCTGTCCGCCAATGGAAGTTACAGCGGTATTTCCAATTATCACGCTATTACTAGCATTTACGATTGCGCCACTTCCGAATGCTCCGGCATTACTCAGATTTCCAGAAGCCACATTCGCTTCGAACCCAATAATGGTATTGTAATTACCGGAAAGATTTCCAAGAGCTGAAAAATTCCCGATGAATGAATTGTAACTTCCAAGGTTATTGAAATACCCGGCATGTGCACCAATAAATGTGTTTTCCTGTCCAAGCGTGTTTGAATTCCCCGTTGTGACCCCAAAAAACGAATTGTGTTGGCCTTCCGTATTGGATTGCCCTGAAAATGCACCGATAAACGTATTTTCGTTTCCATTTGTGTTTTGAAAACCAGCTCTTCTTCCAACAAAGGAATTCATCATTCCATCGACATTCGTTGTTCCGGATTCTGCTCCCAGAAAAGTATTTTGCGAACCAACCGAATTAAATGCGCCGGAATTATAGCCTAAAAAGGCATTGCTAAAACCAATCGAATTGCTGTTTCCCGCATTTTTTCCAACAAAAATATTTGCTGTTCCTTTTTCCCACAGTATTTTGCGGTTGTTGATCATGTAACTACTATCGAGCGAAATATTAATATTGCCTTGCACCTGTAATTTTTGCAAAGGTGCGGCTGTTCCAATTCCTACGGATTGTCCGTCGTGGAATAAATTAGCGCTATTAACTACCCATTCTAAGCCGTTCCAAAAGGGTGTATTTCCATTCGCTGTTCCATTTGGTAAAAATGAATTTCCTGAAGATGCGGCATAAAGTGCGTATGGAACACTTACGAGTTGCGTAGTTCCGAACGTCTCATAATTAGTACCGCCGGAAAAATCGCCTTCCACTTCTATGTATTTCGCGCCGTTTGCCCAATCGATTGCTTGTATGGATCCTGAAACGGCATTTCCTCCTCCAATGGAAAGTGAAAACAATCCAAATTGATTGGTGGCAACAGTATGTGTCTCCTGAAAAATCACCAATCCGGTCGGTATAATCGTGTGGATGGAAATTCTAATTCCCAAAGTAGAATTAGCTAGTACATCACCCGAAACGGATCTCGCGATAGATTGGTATTTAAAAAAATCGGGGGCTTGAGAAAAGCCCGTAATTCCAAAAAGAAATATAAAAACAGAAACTAGAACCTTCATGCTTGGCAGGTTAAATTTTTAGTAAATAATCGATTATAGTAGCTTGTGAATCTACTTGTTGGAATTTGAAAAAATACATTCCAGCAGGTAAGTAG
>JBEDAD010000282.1:0-9182 GCA_041177985.1 Bacteroidota bacterium
GATTTTTAAAAATGTAGATTTTCCTGCGCCGTTCGCACCGATTACACCATAGCAATTCCCATTGACGAACTTTACATTCACTTCATCAAATAAAACGCGTTTCCCAAATTGCAGGGATAAATTGTTTACTGAAATCATAATTCACCACTAATTTGCCGCAAAGATACGGAAAGATGAGGGAAAATGATAAAATGATTGCGGAGAATCCTTATTTCTCTTCTAAAATTAGATTAATTATGCCGTTAGCCATTTTAGATTTCTCGCATACAAGAAAACAAACAAGGCGGAAATACTCACATTCCAAATCACCATAATCGTTGGGATATCTGCTGGAGAGACAAAGAAATACATCTGTACAAGCGCTAAGAGCGAAAAAATAATGTACAAATGAAACCCATTTTTCTTGCCTTTCCACATCCAAAATACACCAAGTAATCCAATCATTCGGATCAAAACGGAAATTGCAGAATTTGCGTAATGATTTTTATTTAAACCGTCTAACATGCGCTCAAATTGTTCCATCATTACGGCAAAGCCTTCCGATCCAAGGGAGCGCAATTCGTCTGCCATTTTTGCCCATTCTGTCTTTTGCTGTAACATTGCTTCTTCGCTCATAGGTCCAAAAGCCAATCCAATTAATCCCGAAAGAATTCCCAAGCCAATTGAGATAAAACTCAAAACACACAAGACGGTTAAAAAACTTGGTCTCGCTTCTCTTTCCATTGAATTTTCTTCCATTCCATCAAAATTTTCCATTCTATTACATTTTATATTTTATAAACTTAATACTTTCCATAATCAACGGCTGCAAATATTCATCATTGTGCACGAAATTTACGTTTAATCGAAAATCTGCTACTATTTTTTCCACGATTGGAGAGGATTTTAACGGTCTTCTAAATTCTAAGGCTTGCGCTGCATTTAGTAATTCGATTCCTTGAATAGTAAAGCAATTTTCAACCACTCGAAATAATTTTGTCGCAGCATTTGCGCCCATACTCACGTGGTCTTCTTGCCCGTTGGAAGAATCAATTGTATCAATCGAAGCCGGTGAACACAATTGCTTATTTTGACTCACGATAGAAGCTGCGGTATATTGCGGAATCATAAATCCGGAGTTCAAACCTGGATTAGCAACCAAAAAAGCAGGCAAACCGCGGGTTCCAGAGATCAATTTATACATTCTTCGCTCCGAAATACTTCCCATTTCAGCTAAAGCAATTGCTAAAAAATCCATCGTTATTGCCAGTGGTTGACCGTGAAAATTTCCAGCGGAAACGATTTCGTCTTCGTCCGGAAAAATTGTTGGATTATCCGTTACAGCATTGATTTCTCTTTCCACTATCGTCGCGCAATAATCCAAAGCATCTTTCGAAGCGCCATGCACTTGCGGAATACAACGGAACGAATATGGATCCTGCACGTGTTCTTTTTCTTGGGAAATAATTTCACTTCCTGCAACTAGTTCACGGATGATTTTTGCCGTTTCAATTTGCCCGTTTTGTTTGCGGATTTCATTTACATTTGCTTGAAAAGGGTTCAATCTACCATCGTAGCCGTCCAACGAAATCACAGCGATTTTATTCCATTGATGCCACAGTTGCTGGCCTTTTCCAACACAATAAGAAGCATACGAACTCATGAATTGCGTTCCATTCAACAAAGCTAAACCTTCTTTTGACTGTAAGATTATTGGCGAAAGATTCAGCGCTTGCAAAACTGCAGCGGATTGTTGTTTTTTTCCTTGAAAATAAACTTCGCCTTCGCCAATCAGCGGCAAAGAAAGGTGTGCTAAAGGAGCTAAATCGCCGGATGCGCCAAGACTTCCTTGCTGATAAACAACAGGAAAAATGGAATGGTTAAAAAAGTAAACCAAGCGTTCAACCGTTTCCAACTGCACGCCGGAATGTCCGTGCGACAATCCCAAAACCTTCAGCAGTAGCATGCGTTTAACAATTTCCTGCGGAACTTCATCTCCTGTTCCGCACGCGTGCGAAAGTACCAAATTGCGCTGTAATTGTCCTAAATCTTCTTTTTCAATTGCGGTATTACACAATGAACCAAAACCCGTATTGATGCCATAAATTAACTTATCGTGGCGTTGCACTTTTTCATCCAGATAGGTTCTGCATTTTTGAATAGCAACCTTTACCGATTCACCAAGTTCAATAACGTACTGGTTATCTAAAATTTCTTCCACTTCTTTCAGTGAAATCCATGCGTTAGATAGTGTGTATTTTTTCATTTCTTAAGTTTAAAAATCATTTCTTCCAAGCTCATTTCCTCCTGTTCACCAGTTTCCATGTTTTTCAGTTGAATTAAATTCTCCGCCATTTCTGTTTCGCCAACAATTGCGACAAATTCAACTCTTCTATCGTTGGCGTATTTCATTTGCTTTTGCATTTTTGCCGAAGTTGGATACAATTCACAAGCGATATCGTTCGCTCTAGCCTCGTACACCAGTTGCATGCAATGCGCTTGTTCTTTCTCCCCAAAATTCACAAATAACAATGTCAATCCCTGATCCGTTTCTTTTGGAAACAATTCTAATTCAGTTAAAACATCGTAAATACGATCCGCTCCGAAAGAAATTCCAACGCCAGACATATCGTTCATTCCGAAAAGTCCCGTTAAATCATCGTAGCGTCCACCGCCACAAATACTTCCCATCTTCACGCCATTCGCTTTCACTTCAAAAATTGCGCCTGTATAATAGTTTAATCCGCGGGCAAGCGTAATATCAAATTCGAGTTCCGCCTGCTGCAGTCCAAGCGCTTGCACCTGATCAAAAATAAACTGCAATTCTGCTATTCCTTTCAATCCAATTTCACTTTGCGCTAAAAAATTGGACATTTTACTGATTTTTTCAGCATTCGTTCCAGAAAAGGAAAATAAAGGTTGGATTTTTGAAATTGCGTCTGCAGAAATACCTTTTTCCAGTAATTCTTTCACCACGCCATCTTCACCGATTTTATCCAACTTATCAATTGCTACGGTGATATCTATCAGTTTATCACTTTCTCCGCTGACTTCTGCAATACCGGATAAAATCTTTCGATTGTTTAATTTTACGGTAAAACTTGGCAATTTTAGATTCGCAAGAATCTCATCGAACAGCAACACAAATTCCACTTCGTAGATTAAGGAATCGCTTCCTACGACATCTGCATCGCATTGGAAAAACTCTTGGTATCGCCCATGTTGCGGCCGATCTGCTCTCCAAACTGGTTGAATCTGGTAGCGTTTAAATGGAAAGGACAATTCGTTTTGGTGTTGCACCACAAAGCGTGCAAAAGGAACCGTTAAATCATAGCGAAGTGCTTTTTCAGCTAAGGAATTCGCAAACCGAGGTAAATTATCGTTTTGTAAAGCTTCCAAATCCGCTTTTTTTAGTTTATCACCGGAATTGAGCACTCTAAAAATCAATCGATCCCCTTCTTCGCCGTATTTCCCCATCAACGTGGAGGAAAGTTCGAAAGAAGGCGTTTCAATTGGGGAGAATCCAAACTTTCGAAACGCTTTTCTAATCGTGTCAAAAATGTACGTTCTTCGTGCAACTTCAACCGGTAAAAAATCACGCGTACCTTTAGGAATGGAGGGTTTTTGTGCCATGTTTTAAATTGTATTTTCGGCAAATATAAGAAATAGGGCTAATAAATAAGGTATTGTGAAAGTTGGTTTCACTCTTAGGATTCCTTTTACAGCCTTTAAAATCGCTTAAAGTAAAAAACAGAAAGAGAATTTAGAATCAATATCGAAAAATTTCGGGTCTAAGATGCGACAATCGTTACTCAAATTTTGTCTTTTCCTAACCAACGCAGCACATTGTCGTACCAGATTTCATCCGATTCTTTTTGGGTGATAATTTCCGATTCTACAGCAAAATCAATTACGCGCCCAGGATAGGAACGAGCAACTCCTTCCATTTCTCCCAGCGGGTATGGATCATCTAATCCAGCAATTATTTGCGAAGAACCAGCGCGCGTTTTAATCAGATGAAAAGTGTGCGAATCGTGCACAAGCGAATCAAAAAACAAATTTGGATGGCCAAGTGCTTCTCTCGGGTTTGTTGTTCCTTCGAACAAATCTGGTCTACCGTCAAAACCTTGTAATCTTCGACCATAATTTGCCTGGCCTAACATACAACCGTGTGCAAAGCAGGTTCGAACATTTGGAAATTTATTCAAGATATCTTTCAGGGTAAACAGGTGCAATGTATCCGCAGTTTGAGCCATCATCCAAACCAAGTGAAACCGCCAGTAAACATCTTTTAATTTGACCATTTTTTCTGCATCGTACGGATGAATTTCAACAGCCAAACCGTAGTGATTTGCCAATTCAAAAATCGGAAATACACTTTCATCTGCAATCGATAACCATTCGCCATCTTTATTAAGGAAATGCGTTGGTAGACATAGTAATTTCAGTTTTAATACTTCCACGCAGCGCTCCATTTCGCGCAAAGCATCTTCCATATAAAGCGGTTGAACAACAAATCCGCACGTAAATTTATCTGGACGTCTCTGTTCCACACTTGCATTAAAATCGTTTTGCCAACGAATTGCATCGTGCGCATCTTGTCGTTCCCAACCATTACAATAAACTTGGGAAAGATTCAACATTACACCGTGATCTATTGCATAGCGAGCCATCCACTCCAATTTTTCATCAAAGAAAAAACTTGGATCTGTGATTGGTCGCTTCCAATCGTCTTGGCGCATGAATTTTTTATCCTCATCAATCCAAAATAATTTTTTATCCTTCATGAATTTTGGAATCTCATGCGGTTCTGGCAAAATATGCCCGTGTCCATTGATCTTTGGCTTTTTCATTCGAGTAATTGAAATTTTAGAAAGCGAGTGTTAGGAAAACAATGAAACTACAAATTCATGTTTATTAAAGAGTTGCAAATCACCGATTCCTTCACCAACACCGATGTATTTCACTGGGATTTTCATTTGATCTGAAATTCCAATTACCACACCTCCTTTTGCTGTTCCGTCCAATTTTGTAATTGCCAAGGCATTGATATCTGTCGCTAAAGAGAATTGTTTTGCTTGCTCAAACGCGTTTTGTCCTGTTGAGCCATCCAAAACCAGCAGTATTTCATGCGGAGCATCTGGAATAACTTTTTCCATTACGCGTTTGATTTTAGTTAATTCGTTCATTAAATTAACTTTATTGTGCAACCTTCCTGCCGTATCGATTATGACTACATCTGCACCTTGCGCTTTCGCAGATTGCAAGGTGTCAAATGCAACAGAAGCTGGATCTGCGCCCATTCCTTGCTGAACGATCGGCACGCCAACGCGATCCGCCCAAATTATCAATTGATCTACCGCTGCGGCACGAAAAGTATCTGCGGCACCTAATACTACTTTCTTACCTGCTGATTTGAACTGGTGAGCTAATTTTCCGATTGTTGTTGTTTTTCCTACACCATTTACCCCTACCACCATAATCACATGCGGCATTCCATCGTGTTTTTCCACTTCAAAGTTACCGGTATAATCTGCATTATTTTCTTCCAATAATGCCGTAATCTCTTCTTTAAGAATTGTGTTCAATTCATTTGAACCTAATACCTTATCCCTAGAAACGCGCGCTTCAATTCTCTCAATTATCTTTAAAGTTGTATCAATGCCGACATCAGAAGTGATTAATACCTCTTCCAAATTATCCAAAACCTCATCGTCCACTTTGGATTTACCAACAATTGTTCGGGCAATCTTTGATAAGAAAGTGTGCTTTGTTTTTTCAAGTCCTTTATCAAGACTTTCTTTTTTTTCTTTTGAGAACAATCCAAAAAATGCCATACAGGTATACTAATCGGTAATTATGAGAGACAACTAAAAGGTAAAAATAAGAAAAGCTTCCATTCAAACGAAAGGAAGCTTAACAAAATATTTTAAAGTAAGGATTAGTTCTTATCGAACCACTCTTTAACTTTATCGTTATGAACGATTTCTTCTTTAAAAGTGAAAGAACCTGACTTTTCAGACTTGATCATTTTAATCACTTTTGTATGTTCCTTTCCGCCACCTTTTTGTAACGACGCTACTACTTTCTTTGCCATGATTCAATTATTTAATCTCCTTATGAACCGTCATACGCTTCAAAATAGGATTGAATTTTTTAATTTCCATACGATCGGGAGTATTCTTTCTATTCTTCGTTGTAATGTAACGAGAAGTTCCAGGTTTACCTGACTCTTTGTGCTCTGTGCACTCAAGAATTACTTGAATTCTATTACCTTTTGCTTTCTTAGCCATTTCTATACTTTTTTACAGTCTACCATTTCACAACGGGTAGAACAAAGGATTATTTTAGATAGCCTTTCTCACGTGCTTCTTTTAAGCAAGCGGAAATACCTTTCTTGTTAATTGTTCTTAACGCTGAAGTTGAAATTTTCAACGTAACGAAACGATCTTCTTCAGGAAGAAAAAACTTCTTGGAGATTAAATTCGGGTAGAATTTACGTTTCGTTTTGCGGTTGGAGTGAGAAACATTGTTCCCTACCATTACCGATTTACCCGTAAGTTGACAAACTCGTGACATCTATTATTGTTTTATCCTTATTCTAAAATGGGTTGCAAAGTAACTACTTATTTCCTAAATCTACAAGTAAATACTACTTTTTTTCAATTATTAACCCTAAAAGCTCGCATCTTACTAAATTTAAGGCGGTTAGAACAGTCATTTGGATGTTTCTTTCTCGCTCATCTCCAAACTGAAACTGAAAAGAATGGGTTCTTTCTGCCGTTGCAATCGCAATAAAGACTAATCCAACCGGTTTTTGAGTTGTTCCACCGTTCGGACCTGCTACTCCAGAAGAGGAAACACACACATCTACCCCCAATTTTTCTCTGCCATTTGCAGCCATTTGCTCGACTACTTCCTTACTCACAGCACCAAATTCAGTTAAATTTGTTTCAGAAACACCAACTAATCGTTTTTTTAATTCGTTGCTATACGTTAAAAAACTACCAGAAAAATAATCCGATGCTCCTGCAATTGCCATGATGCTGTGGGCTAAAGCGCCACCAGTGCAACTTTCTACTGTCCCAATCTGCAACTTTTGTTTGCGTAATAAATCGCCAATAATCTGTGGTAAGGTTTCTTCCTCTTCTCCAAAAACATACCGCGGAAATCTATCCTTCAATACCGTAAAATAGGCATTGATCTCTTCCTTCCGAGAAATTCCTTCGTAAGATGTAATTCGAAGTTTTACGAGTCCTGGAGAAGGTAAATAAGCAAGTTCTAATCCGCTTTCTCTAACTTCGTTCTCCCAACCGGCAATGCTTTCTGCTAAAAAAGACTCCCCTATTCCTTGTGTCAAAATTGTTTTGTGGAAAATTCCTTTCAACTCGAAACGTTGTTTCAAGCGGGGAAAAACCTCCTCCAACATGATTCCTTTCATTTCATAGGGAACGCCAGGCATACTTATCAAAACTTTTCCTGCATGGTTAAACCACATTCCCGCAGCAGTTCCGTTTATATTTGGTAAAATTTCACACTTTTTGGGTAATTCCGCTTGTCGAATGTTGGATTCGAGCATTGGGCGATTGCGCCGTGCGAAAAAACCTTCTATCTGCTGCAAAGTTGGTAGGTGAATCTCCAATTCTGTATCAAAATATTCACACAAAGTGTGCTTTGTAATATCGTCTTTGGTTGGTCCTAGTCCACCGGTTACCAATATAATATCGCTGCGCAAAAACGCGGCATCTATCGCATGGATAATCGCTGATTTGTCATCTGAAATAGTCGTAACATGCACAACGCGCAGCCCAATCTTGGAACATTCCTGTCCAAGCCAGGTAGCATTGGTATTTACCGTTTGACCAATTAATAATTCGTCACCAATAGATAAGATTTCAACTTTCATGCGTTCGCAGTTTAAATTTAGCAATCGATTCAATATGTCCCGTATGCGGAAACTGGTCTACGAAAGAGATTTTCTCCAATACATAACCGGCTTTTGCTAATGTTTCAGCATCTCTTGCTTGTGTGGATGGATTGCACGAGATGTAAACAATATTCTCGGCGCCCAAGTCGATTGTTTTGAGCAGGGTCTTCGGTGCTATTCCAGCCCGCGGTGGATCTAAAATAATAGTTGAAATCGTTCCAATATATTCCGGGTGTTCTTTCAGGAATTTCCCGACATCTGCTGCATAGAAATTTATTCCGTGGATATTATTTCGTTTACAGTTTCTTTTTGCATCTTCAATTGCTTCTGCGACAATATCCACGCCAACAATTTCCACATTTGCCTTTCTAGTGGAGAGAATTTGTCCAATTGTTCCAGTTCCACAAAACAAATCCATTACTACTTTTCCTTCCGGAATTTCTTCCTCAAAAACATAGTCCAAGGCTTTGGTATACAATTTTTCGGCACTTTTAGGATTCGTCTGAAAAAAGCTTTCCATGGAAATTTCAAAATTCAATCCCAGTAATTTTTCCACGACAACAGCTTCACCACAGACCAATTTCCATTGGCCATTTTCTATTTTCGAACGGTCTGCAACATTGTCGTTTACCGTATGTTGAAACCCAGCCAGTCGCTTTCCTAATTTTTCTTTCAGAAAAGCTGCAAATTCTTCCACGTCAAAAGATTCAATTCCATCCGAGGAGGTAACTAAATTTAACAATAACTGATCTTGCTCGAAAGATTTCCTTACAACAATATGTCTAAAAAAACCTTCTTTTTTGGGTGGATGCCAAGCTGGCAATCCTGTATTTTGCAGGAAAACGCGTACTTCTTTGAGAATTGTTTCCCACTGTTCATCAAATAAGCCGCTTGGTTTGTTTAAGCTTTCCACCTTCCACCAAGTTCCGCGTCGTTTGAAACCTAGCGCAAAAGCGCCATCTTTTTCTTCGCCCGTTTCTAAATCGTGTTCAATAGTTGAAAAACTATATTCCATTTTATTCCGATAATAGTAATGGTTTGGCGACGAAATAAATTCATCAAAACGTTCATTTAAATCGCGGATATTGGAAATTCTGCTAAAAACCTCTAAGGTTGAATTTTTCTTGTATTCTTCTTGTAGTTCAATTGGAACGAAAATATAGGGTCCACCGGAAATTTCTTGAAAAGGCAGAATAACTTCTTCATTTGAACGTCGAATAATATCTTGGAATTTCGCTTCCGCGTGGCGTTTTCTTTTTTTCTCAATTTTGGCTCT
>JBEDAD010000283.1:0-3406 GCA_041177985.1 Bacteroidota bacterium
TTAAGCTTAACAATGAAACGATCTTCCCGTGTTTGAACTTCTGTGTTTGCACGCAGGTGTTCATTTGTGTTAACGTAAACAGCAGCTGCTTCTGCCATCATTTGTTTGAACATAACCGGAAACTGATTCAACCAATAAACCGTTTTGATTCCGGAAACTTCGTAGGCATTTTCTTTTGTCAATTTCTCGCCTTCCCAAACCGCAATAAGTTCTGAAGTTTCTTTCAAAAAAAGCACCTCCTTGTGCGCTTCGTTTTTACTATCCGGAAAAAGCACTAAAATGCTTTCTTCTTGATCAACGCCAGATAAGTAAAGTATATCTCGGTGCTGCTGAAATGGGATTGTACTATCTGCACTAACCGGGTAAATATCATTTGAATTAAATACAGCTAGTGAATTGGAATCCATGTACTGGACAAATTTTGCTCTATTCTGAATATAAAGTTGTTTGTCAATTCTATCGTATTTCATGTCTTAATTATTAGGGTATGAAGGTACAAAAAATCAGTTAGTACGTTCTACTTTGAATAAAAAAACTAGAACGTAAGTAGATTACGATGTACTGCAAGATATTTGTATCCTAAAACAGAAAGTTATGCAAATGTACCCGCAAAAAATCGAAATAAAAGACATTATTCTTTTGACAGAAACCAATGAAATTACACTAACAGGAAGAATTAGCCGTAACACGCTACAGTACGATACGCAAATATCTATTGATACAACGCAGTTGAATTTAATCATTAATCAACTTCAGGGAATGAATCCTGATCAGGAGGTTTCTGCGCTATTTGTAAGTAATAAAGCAGCAAATGGGAAATCGTTGTTTTATTTTGACGGCCAAGTTTTAGCGCATAAATCGATGGAAGTTGCTACTTTTTCCCGTAACCAAGACTTATTGCAGATTCGGGCTTAGAAATTTTAAAATAATTTTTCAAAGCAACCTGAAATTATATTTTTTCGTATATTCGTTGTAACTTTATGTATGTTCCAATTGTTTTAGGCTCGTACAAAATATATGTTAACTATGAAAAACATTAAATTAAGTATTGCTGCTATTTTGACAATTTTCCTTGGATTCAGTTCGTGTATCGAGCACGAGGTTATACCAGCACCAGTTCCCGAAGTAGATCTTTTTTGTGAATTCTCTGGAAGTATTAATAGTACTGCCGTTCAATTAACACAAAATGTTGCCGGATACTACCTTAAAACCTCAAAAGCGAAAATATTATTGCCACCACCAAGTTTATCCAGCGCTGTATATTATTCTGAAATACTATCTGCTTCCTCAAACGCATCCATCAAAGTGAGTCTAGGGAGTTTAAATTGGGATGCATCCACATTGAACGAGCCTTCAATAGCTGCTTTCAATGATTTTCATGCAAATGCGTTATCACCGGTTTATACAACTGGAGCGGCAAGTGGTTTTGAAGTGACTTACCGAGATGGTTTAGGTAATGTATGGGTTTCTCAACAAGGATCTCCGAATCCACAAGTTGTGCTTTTCTCAAATATCAAGCAAGAATCTGACGCTACAGGAGATTATTCTAAATTTCAGTGTAATTTCTCTTGTTACGTTTACAGACAAGAGCCAATCACGTTAGTTTGGGATTCATTGCCGATACAAAATGCAATTTTTAAAGGTTGGTTCAAAAGATAATTTTGGAAACCTACCGAATGAGGCTTTTTTTATATTCAGAAATTAAATGAGCCAAACGCTAAAAATAGCAATCATTGGGGATTATAATTTTTCTTATAATTCGCACCAAGCGACTAATTTAGCTCTTGACCATTCGAGTCGTTTTTTAGAAATTGACATCAACTACTATTGGATTAAAATTACAGAAGCAGCGCAGTTTAAAGCTCAGAATTTTGAACAATTTGATGGCGTTTGGATTGCTCCCGGTCCTTTCAAAAATGTATTTTTTCTGAATGGAATTATTCGATCGATTTCCATGTTGCAGATTCCAGTGTTGCTCACAGGGGAAAGTATGAAATGCTTTATTGAAGTTTTAATTAATTCCAATCAATTAAATAGCAACGGAGAAAAATTGATTTCAGATAATTTGGTGGACGGAAACCAATTTGAACGCGTTCAAATTGTGCCGCACTCTAAGGAATTCATTCAGCTGTATGAAAATCACAATACGTTGGAATTGACTTCTTCTAGATACAGTTTATATCCGCAGTTGATTGGATCGCTCACGAATGAATTGATTGATATTGAGGCGTATAATCAATTTGAGGAGCCGGAAGTTGTAAGTTTAAAGAAACATCCTTTTTTTCTGGCAACTGGCTATTGTCCGCAGGTTTCTTCTACAAGAGAAATCCCACATCCTTTGATTTATACATTTATTAAAGCGACTTTGGTTTGCATGTCAGCCAACAAATCTGCCACAGCTTAACAATTGCATCAATTATTTTTCTCGTATTCTATATCAATCAAATGGTGCTTGTTGTTTTCTGCAGCTGTAACGGCTAATACATCACATCGTTCGTTTTCAGGATGTCCGGCGTGACCTTTTACCCAATGAAAGGATAAATTAAATTTAGAGTGGATTTGTAAATACCGTATCCAGAGATCTGCATTTTTCTTTCCTTTAAATCCTTTTGTATTCCAGCCAAAAACCCATCTTTTTGTAATGGAATCAATTACATATTTGGAATCTGAATAAACTTCCACTGGAAATTTATCGGTTTTTAAATTTTCCAAAGCAATAATCAACGCGAGTAACTCCATACGGTTATTGGTTGTCAATCGATAGCCTTGTGAAATTTCTTTTACTTTATCACCAAATTTGAGCACAATCCCATACCCTCCCGGTCCTGGATTTCCTTTTGCTGATCCGTCTGTAAATATTTTAATTTTCAAAATACGCCTAAAAAACGAAAGTACATATTATCTTGGAACTAGAAACAAAATTCACGCATACGCATATTTGATATTTTGTGTGCGCTAAAAATGAACCTTAAGGTAATAATTAATGCATAACGCTTGACAACCAACGTTCCATTTTTTCATAGGACATGCCTTTTCGAATCGCAATATCGGCAACTTGTTCTTCTGTGATTTTTCCTAAACCGAAATATTTAGCTTGTGGATGTGCGAAATACCAACCCGAAACAGAGGATGCCGGCAACATTGCCAAACTTTCTGTTAAGGAAACACCGGTCAATTCCGTTGCATTTAGCATGTTGAACAAACCAACTTTTTCTGTATGGTCTGGACAAGCAGGATAGCCAGGGGCAGGTCGGATTCCGCGATAGGTTTCTTTGATTAATTGCTGATTATCCAATTTCTCATCCGCTGCGTATCCCCAATATTCTTTCCGAACTATTTCATGCAATTTTTCTGCAAATGCTTCTGCTAATCTATCCGCAAGTGCTTTCAACAAGATGGAATTATA
>JBEDAD010000284.1:0-12452 GCA_041177985.1 Bacteroidota bacterium
GAGTTCCAAAGATCACCGACCAGCTTATGGTTCGGATGGTGATTATTTTTCTAAGCCAAGTATTGATGATATCGTGGAAAAAGTATATGCTATTATGCAAGAAGTTAATCCTAAGAAATACCCAGCAATTTATTAATGAGAATTCTTCTTACCGTTCTTTTAACAATCGCATTATTAGGGAAAAGTTTGTTTTTTCTAGGTTGGGAAATATGGTATAAGATAGATCAAACAAGAATTACTCAAGAAAAATGTGAGAACAAGGATAAACCAGCCATGAAATGTAATGGTAAGTGCTACTTGGCTAAGCAATTGAAAAAGTTGGAGGCGGAGGAATTGAAAAATGCATCCAGCAAAAAACATAACCCTTATACTGGGAAAATTGAACTTCAAAGTTGCTCGATTTTGCAGATAAAACCATCTGTGTTTTCATCGTTTAAAAGTGAACATATAACGCACTTTTACACCTATGTCTCCTTTTATTCTAAGGAGCATTTATTTACTATTTTCCATCCACCAAGTCCTAGATTTTCATAATAAAAGGAACTAAAACAATTAGTCCGATTTTACTTATTTAAATCTAATTGTATGCTTAAATATTTTGCATTAACAGTTGGTGTATACCTGCATTTCATTTCCTGGGCATGTGATGTCTGTGGCGGTGTTAGCGCATCTGGTATGAATGGCATTACACCTTCAAATGATTTCCATTTCATTGGAATTCGTTCAACTTATAGACGATATTGCAGTCATAGTGAATCACTTTTAACGGGAGTTTCGACCAACTCAATCGAATATTTCCTTCAAACTGAATTGATAGGTAAATTTCAATTATCAAATCGTTGGCAATTAATCGGTGCTATTCCCTATTCATTTGCTTTTCAAAATGAAGGTGAAATAAGAACAATGAATAGGGGGACGGCTGATTTAGGAATTCAATCCTTTTACACGCCGTTGATTCAAAAAGACTCAACTGGAATTATTCATCGACAGTTGAATATTGGATTTGGATTAAAAATCCCAACTGGCAAGTATGCAGAAAGTGCCCATGCCATGTCGAATATGTATCCTGGAACTGGTGCTTTTAATTTTACGCTGTCCGCCAATTATATCTTTCAATCAGGTAAAAACGGAGGTCAAATTGAAGCGTCAAATTCCTATTCTTTACAAAATAAATACGGCTATCAGTATGGGAATTCGTCATCGATCGGAGGAACTATTTTTAGAATGTTCAAATTTTCGAAAACCACATTTCGACCGTTCGTTGGATTCCAAGGCAGTTTAATTCTAAAAGATCGAATACATGGCTACACGAGCGGTGAAAGCATGAACAATGGAGAAATCATCAGTGGAAAAATTGGCTTAACGGCCATTCGTTCTAACTGGTTTTTATCGCTCTATGGGCAACTCCCAATCTATCAAAACTTAGGAAATGGATCCGTTCAACAAAAAGAACTTGTGTCTATTTCTATCAATTATTTAATTTCTAAAAAACATAAAAAATGACAAAATCAATTTTTGTATTCGCAACTTTAGCAGTAACACTTTTCTCTTGTAAAAAAGAAAAAGAAGAGGAAGTAGTAACAGCAACAATCACTTTTAATACACCCAGTGCAAATGACACTATTCCTTTTGGAGCTGCAGTGCATTTAACAGGAACGGTATCAGGATCTGCAGAAATGCATGGATACAAAGTTACTTTTACCAATTTAACAACAGGAAGTGATGTGTTTTCAGAAACCCATGAGGTGCATGCTGCAAACTATGCATTGGATTATTCGTGGACGAATAACGTGGCAGATACATCCGTTCTAAAACTAGTAGTTGACGTTGAAAAAGACCATGATGGCAATATGGAGATGAAAGAGTTAACTATTGTTTGCTTGCCCCAATAAGCAATAAATTCAATTTTATAAGTCCACAGAAATTCGTTTTTGTGGACTTTTTCTTGTCATTACCCTTGATAAAATGAAGGCGTTCCTGCAATCAAAAGTTTTTTTTAGACACCTGATTTGTAATCTAAGTTGCTTTTATTTTTAAAAGTGACCTTAACTTTACAGAAAAATTTAAAGACATGACTTTTTCCGATTTTATCAACGAAAATTCGATGAAATTCCAATAACTAAAAACACGAGTGATCCAAGTGATGGTGATTATTTTTCTAAGCCAAGTATTGATGATATCGTGGAAAAAGTATATGCTATTATGCAAGAAGTTAATCCTAAGAAATACCCAGCAATTTATTAAAACTAGTGGACTGAGTTTCTTTCAGAATCGAAATTCGCTATGCATTAACGGCAATTAAACAACGAAAAATCCTGCTGTTAATAAAGCAATTGCACATATCACGAGAACAATATACTGCAGAATTGATGGCTTTAAAACGGGCACAAGGGAATCGTCCTCTGGTTTAGAAAGCGCTGCAATAACGAATGTCAGGTAATAATATACGCCAATTCCAGAATTGATAATTGCAAAAATCACCAGCATTGGATAGTCATTGAAGGCAGAAGAGAAAACCATGAATTTCCCAAAGAAACCAGCCATTGGTGGCAAAGCAGCAAGTGAAAACAAACTCAATACCAACATAAATCCTATAAACGGATTTTTTCTACCAATTCCTTTATAGCTTGAAAATTCATCCTCTTTATCGTCCAAAACAATTGAAATCGTGATTAACGTAAGGATGGAAAATCCATAGCTGAACATATAGTTCCAAAGATTCCAGTCGCTTCCAGGCTCTTGCGACATTATCGCAATTAGCGCATATCCAGCGTGCGCGATACTAGAATAAGCCATTAATCTTTTGAATTTCGTTTGACCAATCGCAGAAAGATTTCCAATAAACATGGTTAGCACAATCAATCCATACAATGCGCCAGACCAAAGAGAATACATATCCCCAAATGTAACTGTGAATAATTTTAGAAATGCAAACATTCCAACCAATTTGATTACGGATGCCATGTAGCCGGTTACAGCATTTGGACTTCCTTGGTAAACATCTGGACTCCAGAAATGAAATGGCGCAGCACTTACTTTAAACAAAGAAGCAGACATAATCATTAAAATTCCAATCGACAAAAGAGGTCCGCTCGCAGATCCTTCGCTTATTGCAACTTCAATTTCTTTCAATTGAAAAGAGCCAGTTGCGCCGTAAACCCAAGCAATTCCGAACAATAAAATACCCGTTGAAAATGCACCGGTAAAGAAATATTTTAAAGAGGCTTCCGCGGAAAGCAAATCTTTTTTACTACTACCGACCATTACATAAATTGGAATAGAAAGAATTTCCAAGCCCAAAAAGAACATGAATAGATCTGTAAATGCAATCATACACACTGCACCAACCGATGAAAAAAGTAAAAGCGAAATGTATTCTCCCGTGTGTTCCACTTCCTTTTTAAAATAGGAATATCCTCCTATAATTATTAAAAAAGTGAATAAGAGAGCTAAAGAACTAAATAGAATTCCAATTTTAGTAAATTCGAGTCCTTCATAATTCAACTGAAACAAAGGCGGATTAAACCATTGAGACAGCAGTAATCCTATGGCAAGCATCAAACCAACAACGGCGGTAATCAGGACATAAACAGGCTTTTTAGCCATTGCAATAAACATGCAAATCAATCCTGTTAGAAAAACTACAATTAACGCATCCATATTATTTAATTTGAATTTTTGAGGTTTGAATAGTTGTAACTATTTTATCCAAACTTGGTCCAACGAAATCTAAAACAATTTGTGGAAAGATTCCAAGAAGTACTATAACTGCTGAAAGAAGGACAAATGCTACTAATTCATTCCACTTTAAATCTTCAAAACCCGAAGTTTTAGGTGCTCCATACATGCTTAATTGATACGCTCTCAAGGTATAGATTGCACCAAACACAAGCGTTGATCCTGCTAATATTCCAACTATCCAATGGTAAGAAAACAATCCTTTCAGAAGTAAAAATTCTCCAATAAAACCAGATGTAAACGGAACTGCCATAGATGCAAAAGCCGTCACGGCAAACCAAAATGCAAATTTAGGTGCAACTTTCGCGATGCCTCCCATCTGGCATAAATCTCTCGTGTTTAAACGATTTTCCAAAATTCCAGCGGCCAAAAATAAACCGATTGCAACTAAACTATGGTTAGCAATTTGCAGAAATACAGCAGAAAGTGCTTCGGTATTGAAAAGCATGATTCCAGCAGTTATCAAACCTACGTGACTAATAGAAGCATAGGCAAATATTCTCTTGATATCTTGTTGTTTAATCGCAATAACACCAGCGTAAACCACACCAATAATTCCGAGCGAAATAATTAAAAATTTCATTTGATTCAGTGCTTCCGGAGCAATTGGAATCATCCATTTAACCATTCCAAATAGCGCCATGTTCAGCATTAGAGCAGATAATAACATCGTTCCTGCAACTGGTGCAACAGTATACGTATCTGGTTGCCAAGTATGAAATGGGAAAACTGGAATCTTGATTGCAAAAGCGAGGAAAAAACCACTCATAATCCAAAATGCAGATTTAGGAACAAGCTTTATGGCAAGTAAACTTTCATAAGAGAAATCATCTGTTAGCCTGCTCAAGGCAATTAGCGATAATAACATTCCAAGGGAACCAACGAACGTGTAGACAAAAAACTTTGTGAGAATTACTTTTCGTTCTGGTGCACCAAACCACAAAAGAATTAGGAAAATCGGAATCAATGTCATTTCCCAGAACACATAAAATACGATTCCATCCATTGCCAGAAAAAGTCCAGTCATTGCAAATTGCATGAAAAGCACCATCGCATTGAAGGATTTTTCATGTGCAATACTGCGATTAAAATTACTCAATAGAATAACTGGAATAAGCGCGTTGGTTAGAATTACCATAAACAATCCAATTCCATCGTATCCCATTTTAAAGGTAAGTCCGAACTTCGTAGTTGCGTTTGGATCGAAAACACTAACCACATTATTTGGTGAAAAAGTAACTACGTGACCAATTGTAATTCCTAGAATTACCAATGTTCCAATAATCCCTGCTAAGCGCACAAACTGTTTAGGAACAACTGCAAGCAGCAGCGCAACGAATAATGGTGCTAATAATAATTCCAAAATTTAAAATTTTAATAAATAATATACAACCAAACCTATGATTCCAAGAACCATCCAAAATAAATAGTTCGCAATAATTCCAGATTGCCACTTCCGCACAATTAGTCCAGATCGGCTAATAGCCCCAACTAATCCAGAAATAGATTTATTTAGCACCATTATTTCCATAAATTGGTAAGAAGACTTCGCTAACCATTCGATTGGTTTCACAAATAGAAAATTGTAAATTTCATCGAAATAGAGTTTATTACCAGAGGCAATCTCCCACCCTTTCCAGGAGCTATCCTCTTTCGCCAATTTTCCTTTTTTGACATAATAGAAAAACGATACCAGAAGAATTATCAAAGTAAGTGCAACCGCAGCGGACATTAATAGAATAGAGTCGTAATTGGATAAATGTTCCGTTTCCACCAAATTTAATCCATCCGTGTTGTAATTCAAATAATGCGAGAGCCACTGCTTACAGGAATGGAATACTATTCCGGGAAGATTCAAGATTCCACCAAAAATAGATAAAACCGCCAAAACTAGAAGCGGAATTGTCATGTTCCAAGGGCTTTCGTGCAAGTGATTTTTTGTTTCCTCCGAACCGCGGAAATTTCCGTGAAACACCAAGAAATATAATCTAAACATGTACACAGCAGTCAAAGCAACGGAAAGCATCAGAAAAGTGTAAATAATAGAACTGTGCATAATGGCGTGTGCTAAAATCTCGTCTTTTGAATAGAAACCAGATAAAAATGGAAAACCAGCAATTGCCAAAGTGCCAATTAAAAAAGTAAGGTGCGTAATTGGAATAAACTTTTTCAAACCACCCATTTTACGAATATCTTGTTCGTCCGACATGGCATGAATTACACTTCCAGATCCTAAGAAAAGTAAAGCTTTAAAAAATGCGTGCGTTGTAACGTGAAAAATTACTGCAGTATACGCGCCCATTCCTAAAGCGACAAACATTAATCCAAGTTGGGAAACCGTTGAATACGCCAATACTTTTTTGATGTCGTTTTGTCGAAGGGCAATAAAAGCAGCAACTAGTGAAGTTACTAATCCAATATACAACATGATTTCCTGTGTCATTGGCGCTAATTCAAAAAAGAAATTGGAACGAACAACCAAAAATATTCCCGCTGTTACCATCGTCGCAGCGTGAATCAGAGCCGATACTGGCGTTGGTCCTGCCATTGCATCCGGCAACCACGTAAACAATGGGATTTGTGCGCTTTTTCCAGTTGCACCAATAAACAAACACATCGTAATGGTGAATAAAACCCAAACTGTTGGTTGATTTGCTTCGATTAGCATTGCAGCTGACAATTCAGAATATTCAAGCGTACCAAACTGATCTAAAATCAAAAATAAACCAATAAGTAAACCTAAATCACCTATTCTATTCATAATAAATGCCTTGCGCGCAGCAATTCCATTTAACATTCCTTTTTGTACATCGCTATAATGGAATCCAATCAACAAATAGGAACAAATCCCTACGCCTTCCCAACCGAAGAATAACATAAAATAGTTGCTTCCAAGAATCAGAATCAACATCGCAAAAATGAATAGATTGAGGTAGGTGAAAAACTTGTAATAACCTGCATCTTTTTTCATGTAACCCATAGAAAATAAATGAATCAACGCGCCTATTCCAGTAACGATGAGTGTCATCCACATAGATAATGCATCTACTTGTATCCTAGCGTTCAAGGAAAAATCTTTAGTCGTAATTAACGAGAAAAGATGCACTATTTTCTCCTCGGATTGGCTTCCAAAAACGATAACTGCCAATGCAAAAGAGAGAAACATTACGCCTGTTGCGATTGAACCTACAAGAACATTTGGAAGATTTTTACCAAACACGCCATTGAAAAAAGCTCCCAACAGCGGCAATGCCAAAATAGCTAGTATTAATTGATCTACTGACATTGAATTAACCTTTTAATTTATTAAAAATCCCAACATCCGTTGTTCGAATATTTCTATATGCCATTACGAGAATTGAAAGTCCAACTGTAGCTTCCGCAGCGGCCACGACCATGATGAAAAAGACAAATATTTGTCCGTCCGATTTTCCGAAATACGTTGAAAATGCTACCATCAATAAGTTCACAGCATTAAGCATAAGTTCAATACACATTAATAGAATAATTGCGTTTCTGCGAATCATTACACCAACTACTCCAATTACAAAAAGTATGGTGGATAAAACGATGTAAAAATCGATGGATACGCCGTTTTGAAAAATTGTTGCTAAAACCATTGTTAATCTATTAGTTGTTTTTCACGTTTCCCCAATAATACAGCGCCTACCATTGCTGCAATAAACAAGACAGAAGAGATTTCAAATGGCAAAACGTATTTTGTAAACAGTATTTGTCCAAGATTTTCAACCAACCCAATACTATCCGATTGATCTACTGTTGCTGCTGCGATAACAAGGCCATCTTTTAGCGCTGCAATTAAAACAGTGAATAAAATTCCACCTGCAACAAGTGCGGCAAACTTTACAAAGACGCTATTTTTAGGCTCATTTTCTTTGCTTAAATTCAGGAGCATAAGCACAAATAGAAACAACACCATAATTGCACCAGCGTATACAATAATGTTCACTGCAGCGATGAATTGTGCATTCATTAAAATATAGTTTCCGGAGATAAAGAAAAAAGTTAGCACCAGAAAAAGCACACTTTTCACCGGGTTTTTACTGATAATAACCATTAGCGCCGAGCCAATAGTTAATCCACCCATTATTATTGCGAATGTTTCTAAGTTCATAATTCCGATCTTTTACCCGTATGTTGTCTTTTTGAGATATCAATTCGCTGATCTACTGGCTCGACCAATCGATCTTTGCCATAAATAAATTCGTCCCGTTCAAAATTTGCAGGAAGCAAACGATCGGTCAGAAATATTGCTTCTTTTGGGCAAGCTTCTTCACAAAGTCCACAAAAAATGCACCGCAGCATATCGATTTCGTACATTTCAGCATATTTTTCTTCGCGGTAGAGATTTTCCTCTCCTTTAACGCGTTCGGCTGCAACCATTGTAATCGCTTCTGCAGGACAAGCAACCGCACACAAACCGCACGCAGTGCAATTCTCTCGGCCTTGCTCATCTCTTTTCAGAACGTGTAATCCTCTGTAAATTGGAACTAAAACACGTTGTTCCTCCGGATATTTTAAGGTGTTATTCTTGCGGAATAAATGCTTAAACGTAATCCACATTCCGCCAAAAATAGCTGGAAGATAGATTCTCTCCAAGAATGTCATTTTTTTATTTGAAACGACTTTTTTTCTATTGCTCAAACTTTGCATATTCGACAAATTAATTAAACCATCCCTCATTAAAGGCGATGACAAGTCCAGTAATCAACATATTAATCAAGGCCATTGGAATCAAACTTTTCCAGCCAAGATGCATCAATTGATCAAAACGAAAACGCGGTAAAGTCCATCGAATCCACATGAAGACAAACATAAATAGGAATGTTTTTGTGAACATTGCGACTATTCCCAAAATGGCTAAAGTATTGCCATCAAAATGATCCATCCATGGGAAATTAAACCCACCAAAGAATAAAATAGAAATAATAGCGGAGGAAATAAACATACTTACATACTCTGAGAATAGGTAGAATCCCATTTTCATCGCGCCATATTCTGTATGGTAACCACCAATCAATTCGCTTTCACATTCCGGTAAATCAAAAGGAGCGCGATTCGTTTCCGCCAAAGCACAAATAAAGAAAATTATAAAAGCAACAGGCTGGTAGAATACATTCCAATTCATACCATGCTGCGATTCAACGATTTTATTCAAACTTAAACTCCCTGTTAACATAACAATTGTAATCACACAAATACCCATTGCCAATTCGTAGGAAATCATTTGTGAACTTGCTCTAATTGCACTAAATAAGGAGAATTTATTGTTAGATGCCCAACCACCAATCATAATTCCGTAGACACCAATCGATAGAAATCCCATGATAAATAAAATTCCGATGTTGACATCTGCAACCTGCAATTCAATTGTATTTCCAGCAATTTCTATATCTGAACTCCACGGAATAACTGCGCCTGTCATCATGGAAGTGAATATGGCGATTCCCGGACCGAGAATAAAAAGCCATTTATCGGCAGCAGCCGGAATAAAATCTTCTTTGAAAAACAATTTACCACCATCTGCCAAAGGCTGCAAAATTCCGAAAGGACCGGCGCGGTCGGGACCTATCCGATCTTGAAACCAAGCAGCTACTTTACGTTCCAAATACGTCGCGTAAGCAGCAATTCCAAGCGTAATTAAAAATAGTAATCCAATAAAAAGTAATTTTTCAATAATCTCACTTGTTTCCATCCGAAATATTTTTAGTTGAATTACTTCGTGGACTTATATATTTCCCTTGCGATATTACAGAATGTCGGTTTATTGTTCTAGGTCCGATAATATTCCAATTTTCAGGACTCTTTTTATCGAAGCGACACGTATTGCAAATCCATCCAGGTTTGCCGTTCTGGTCTTCTACTTCGCCATATTTATCCTTTCGTGCCGTAACCCTATAAATTTCGTTTCCAAACATCCATAACAGAACATTTCCGGAACATTTGTCGCATGCACAAGAAGCTTCCATTGGTTTTAAAAACCAAACACGGCTTTTGAAACGGAACGTTTTATCGGTTAATGCGCCAACTGGACAAACATCTATCATATTTCCGGAGAAATCATTGTCAACCGCTTTTTCAATGTACGTGCTGATTTCAGAATGTTCCCCACGATTCAAAACACCGTGAACGCGCTTATCCGTCAATTGATCTGCAACATGCACACATCGGTAACATAGAATGCAACGATTCATGTGTAATTTAATCTTATCGCCAATATCAATTGGATCAAATGTTCTTCTTTCTTCCTCGTAACGCGTTTTTTCCGCACCATGTTCATAGGAAAGATCCTGCAAATGGCATTCGCCAGCTTGATCACAAACAGGACAATCTAAGGGATGATTAATCAGCAGAAATTCGACGATTGCGCCACGATTTTCGTGTACTCTTTCGCTTGTTTTATTTTTAACGACCATTCCGTCCATTACTGGCGTGGAACAAGAAGCAACAAGTTTTGGCATTGGACGCGGATCTTTTTCCGATCCGGCAGCAACTTCTACCAGACACGTTCTACATTTACCGCCAGTGCCTGGAAGTTTACTGTAGTAACACATTGCTGGAGGAACAACTTCACCGCCAATCTTGCGTGCAGCGTTTAAAATGGTTGTTCCCTCTTCGACCTCTACTTGTACGTTGTCAATGGTAATTTTTACCATAATTTATATCTTTAATAGCTTTTTAAAGCGTTTTAATTTACTGCATCAGTGACTCTTTCAACAAGAGACCATAATTTCTACTTTGCGATTCTTCACGGTGCGTTACGTGCCATTCAAATTCTTCTCGGAAATGTCTAATCGCTGCTGCAACCGGCCAAGCAGCTGCATCTCCAAGTGGACAAATCGTATTTCCTTCAATCTTTTTATTAATATCTTCCAATAATTGAATGTCGCGCAAATTTCCGTTACCATGTTCCAAGCGATTTAAGACTTTTTCCATCCAACCGGTTCCTTCGCGGCATGGAGAACATTGTCCGCAAGATTCATGCGCGTAGAAACGTGCAAAATTCCATGTGTTTCGAACGATGCATTGGTCTTCATCAAAAACAATAAAGCCACCTGAACCAAGCATCGAACCACTTGCAAATCCACCGTCTGCCAGACTTTCATACGACATCAAGCGATTTTCACCAGCTGCAGTTTTAGTTACCAAGTGTGCTGGAAGAATTGGAACAGATGAACCACCAGGGACGCAAGCTTTCAGCTGTTTGCCGTTCGCAATTCCACGACACCAATCGTCACCGTAAATAAATTCCTCAACAGACAAACCCATTTCTAACTCATAAACCCCTGGTCTTGAAACATTTCCGCAAGCGGAAAATAATTTTGTTCCCGTACTTTTTCCGATTCCAATTTTTGCATATTCGTCGCCACCATCGTTTACGATTGCTACAACAGACGCTAAACTTTCAACATTATTTACAACACTTGGACAACCCCATAATCCTTTAACAGCAGGAAAAGGTGGTTTCATTCGTGGGTTTCCTCTTTTTCCTTCCAGAGATTCAATCATTGCAGTTTCTTCCCCGCAAATATATGCTCCACCACCCGGTGCAACACGTAAATCCAAATCAAATCCAGAACCTAAAATATTTTTCCCTAAAAATCCTGCGGCGTATGCTTCTGCAATTGCTTTTTCGAGAATATCTAGAATCCACATATATTCTCCTCGAATATAAATGAACGATAAATTAGAACCGAGAGCATAACTGGATACGATCATTCCTTCAATCAATCGGTGCGGAATTTTCTCCATCAAGTAACGGTCTTTAAACGTACCTGGCTCACTTTCGTCGGCGTTACACAATAAATATCTTGGAACGCCCTCCGGTTTAGCGAGAAACGACCATTTCATTCCCGTTGGAAATCCTGCTCCTCCTCTACCTCTGAGTCCAGATTTTTGTACCTCCTCAACTACTTGTTCAGGAGACATTGTTTTCAGTGCTTTTTCAACAGATCGATAGCCACCATTTTTGCGGTAAACCGCATAGGTTTCTATTCCTGGTATTTCATCATGTTCTAAGAGAATCTTTCTTGCCATGCTTTTTTCAATTATTTTGGAAACTCACCTGAGCGGTAAGCCGCAATAAGTTCGTCCACTTTTTCTTTTGTAAGGTGTTCGTGGTATTTTTTTCCACATTGGAGCATGGGACCATAACCGCACGCGCCCAAACATTCAACTGTTTTTAGTGTAAAAAAACCATCCTTGGAAGTTTCTCCAATCTTAATATCCAACTTTTCTTGAATATAGGAAATGATAGAATCACTGCCTACCAACATACAAGGTCCGGTACGGCAAACTTCAAATACAAATTTTCCCGTTGGTTCCAAATTGAACATCGAATAAAAACTTGCAACTTCATATACCTCAATTGGTTCGATGGAAAGTACTTCAGCAACATAATCCATTGTTTCAATGCTCAACCAACCACCAAATTCCTCTTCCGCAATATGTAAAATACGGAGAATAGCACTTTTGTGTTTTCCCTCTGGGAATTGACCCATTAAGGAATGAATTTCAGCCATTTTCTCCGCACTGAAAACTGGTTTTTCAGAATGCCTTTTACTTAAATCAACTACTGTGTTACTCATAATTTATGCGTCTAATTCGCCAGCAATTACATTCATACTACTCAATGTCAAAACGGCATCACTAATGGATTGCCCAGTAATCATTTCAGGATAAGCCTGGTAATA
>JBEDAD010000285.1:0-15509 GCA_041177985.1 Bacteroidota bacterium
CGTACTTCGTGCTGAAAACCAGTGACTACGGCAATTGTAATTAAGTTAACAACAACTGCAAGTGCAATACTAATTATTGAAATACGCACGATTGGTCGAGAAACTTTCTTACCTTGTACCTCGTTTTTCAGTACTCTTCTTGATATGAAATATTCAAATGACACTAATTTTATTTTAATTGCGCTAAAGTACACAAAGCTTTTGGGCATTAAAAGTATTTTGGTGCTTTTGGTTGTTTCTTGTAGTGTTCACCGTAAACGAGATATAGGTCCGGCCGAAACACAAATAATTGAACAGAAATCGGAGGAAAACGCAGAAAATATTCGGGAAGAAGCAAGTAAATACAATGCTCTTAAGCAGCCTATTCTTGGAATTGATCGCTTGCATCTTTTCGTTGATTCGCTGAAAAATAAAAACATTGCGGTAGTAAGTAACCAAACATCTGTTGTTGGAAATGTGCATTTAGTGGATACGCTTTTAGCCCTCAAACTAAATGTTTTGAAAGTTTTTTCTCCGGAACATGGTTTTCGTGGTGAAGCCGATGCAGGGGAAAAAGTACATACAACAATTGATGTAAAAACAGGTTTGCCTTTGATTTCATTATACGGTCACAATAAAAAACCGGAAGCTTATCAACTAGCGGATATTGATATTGTTATTTACGATATTCAAGACGTTGGGGTTCGGTTTTACACATATATATCTACTTTGCATTATGTCATGGAAGCATGTGCCGAAAATGGAAAGCAATTGGTGGTTTTAGATCGACCAAATCCGAATGGTCATTATATTGACGGGCCAATTCGCGAGGTTGACCAACGTTCATTTGTGGGCATGCATCCTGTGCCAATTGTTTACGGAATGACCATTGGAGAATATGCAATGATGGTAAATGGTGAAAAGTGGTTGCGCGACGGAATAGCGTGTAAAATGTGGGTGATTCCTTGCAAAAATTATACGCACAAAACGAAATATGCTTTGCCGGTTGCGCCATCTCCAAATTTACGATCAGAGGCTGCTATTACGTTATATCCAAGTTTATGTTTGTTTGAGGCAACTACGGTTAGTGTTGGCCGTGGCACAGAAAGACCTTTTGAAGTTTTTGGCCACCCAAAATTCCATGCAAATGAATTTACATTTACACCAATTTCCTCTCCAGGCGCAAAGCATCCGATGTATGAGAATAAAGTGTGTTATGGCTTTGATTTACAAGGCTCAATAACCAAAAGGAAATACGAGATAAATTTAAATTATTTGATTCAAGCAAAAGACCTATTGGGAGATTCCATTCAATTTATTGATCAAGTTGCTTTTTTTAATAGACTAGCAGGAACTACAAAATTGCGGGAACAAATTTATGCTGGATGGTCTGCAAAAGAAATAAGGGAAACATGGAAACCGGGATTAGAAGAATTCAAAAAGACCCGTCATAAATACTTACTGTATCCATAACATAAAGCGCCAAACTACTTATTTCAGTTTCTCAGCGCTTTCTAATACGTTTCTTTTTAATTCTTCCATATAAGCTTCAAGTTTCGCTAGAATTTCAGGGTTTGAAGTTCCAACTATTTTAGCAGCAAGAATACCGGCATTTTTGGCTGCATTCAAAGCTACTGTAGCCACAGGAATTCCATTTGGCATTTGAAGAATGGATAAAATGCTGTCCCAACCATCAATTGAATTGGAGGATTTTATTGGAACACCAATAACAGGAAGTGGCGTTAGAGATGCTGTCATTCCCGGCAAATGAGCAGCTCCACCTGCGCCAGCGATAATAACTTTTAGTCCTCTTGCATGAGCAGTTTTAGCATATTCAAACATTAATTCCGGTGTTCTGTGTGCCGAAACGATATTCATTTCATAACTAATCCCGAATTCTGTTAAAATATCCGCTGCTTGTTGCATAATTGGAAGATCTGATGCACTTCCCATAATGATTCCTATTTCTGCCATATTGCTTGCATTTTCTGCAAAGGTACAGAAACAAATTGTTTGTCAAATATTTATACTTTGATTCTTTGTTTTTTTTGGACCTAAATAATTGTTTATTAATGGTTTAATATGAAATTAGATTGATGGAAATGGTAAAGAAATAATAGATTTATGGCAACATCAGAAATTCACTTTCACGCTTAATGGATCTTAAATTTTTCATATAAAACTATTTTTTTTAGCTGAAAAATAGCTATTGCTTACTGAGAATTTGTTCTAAATGGATGAAATTAATGTGGCATACTTTTCCTTTCCCATAGTTTCGACGAAAATGTACAATACAGTTAAATATTCACTAAAAAAAACAAAAATGAAAAAGATTACACTTGTTACAGTGGCTTTCTTTCTGGGCCTTTTTGGGTTAATGGCGCAAACAACATCGTGTGTAGACATGAATGCGTACGTCGACTCAAAAAATACAGGAGGAACAGGGTTTTACACCTTGGTCAATGGCTTTGAAGAAAGAGCCGCTCAGACGTATCATTACTCCGGACCAGGAAAAATAAGCCAAGTCAGAGTTTATGGAAACTATCCAACATTTGGCGGTGTTCCTTTACGGATTTCTATTTACAACATTGATGCAGATGGAAGACCAACAACTTTGCTATCATTCGTCGATGATATATTTTGGTCGTACGATAATGCATTAGGTTATATCTCAGTAAGTCTTCCAGAAGGCGGAACAAATGTTACGGATGATTTTGCGGTAACAGTTTCTATCCGAAACGCCTGGCCATGGGGAAATACTTTTCAGTTGAAATATACTGGAAATGGCGAAGGATTAGGGGAAGATTTGGCTTCTTTAGCTGGAACATCAACCGGGGGGAATTGGGCAAGTGCTTTGGCTGCTTTTAACAAAGACGGCGACTTTTATCTTGTTCCTAGAATGACACATTACATTACTTCCGAGTTTCTTCCGAGCACATTTTGTGCGGCAACTTCCGGAGCAATTTCTTTTTCCAATACTACTGAAATGTCTGTTGATAGTATGTTCAATAAAATTGGATTATCGGATTATTCGGGAAGCAATTATTTTTATACATGGAATTTTGGGGACGGCTCGCCAGTTTCCTTTTTGGAAAATCCAGCTCATGCTTATTCAGCTCCTGGTTCTTACACTGTTTCACTTACAAGTAAACTAGAAGGATGGGGAACAACATGCACAAATGTTAGAACTAAAACAATTTCCGTTGGACTTGCTGTAAGTGCATCTGCAATTACAAATGTTGCGTGTAATGGTGGAAACACCGGGAGTGTTACGGCTGTAACAACCGGCGGAACAGCTCCATTTACCTATAGTTTGAATAATATTTCATACCAATCTTCACCGACTTTTGCTAATTTATCTGTAGGTAGTTATTCCCTATTCGTTAGAGATGCTTTGGGCTGCACTAGTTCCTCGACATTCTCTATTTCTCAAGCTGCTGCAATCGTTTTTGCAACATCAGCGTCAACCAATTCAAGTTGTGGAAATAATGACGGAGCAATTCTTGTGAGTGCAACTGGTGGAACAGGTAGTATGCAATACCAACTAAACAGTGGTACATTTCAAAGTTCAGGCTCCTTTACAGGATTGTCATCTGGCTCTTATATGGTTACGGCTAAAGATGGAAATGCGTGTTTGAAGTCAATTTATATAATTGTAAATGATTTGGGATCTCCATCCTTGACGCTTACGAGCACTACAAATGTCAGTTGTCACAATGGAAATGATGCAACAATTGTACTTTCAGCTACTGGTGGAACTGGGATTTTACAGTACAGTAAAAATGGGGGATTAACGTATCAAGCCAATGGATCTTTTACCGGACTTACAGCAGGAACGTATCCAGTTTTGGTGAGAGATGCCTCTGGATGTACGCAAGGTTTTCCAGTTACGATAAGTCAGCCACAAGCCATTGCGTTCACAACTTCAACAGTTGCCGTAACGTGCAATGGTGGAAGTAACGGACAAATTAATATCACCTCTGCAATTGGTGGAATTGGAACATTAACGTATAGTATTAATGGAATTAGTTACCAATCAAGTACAAATTTTTCAGGATTAGCAGCGGGTAATTATACCGTATATGTCAAAGGTTCTTCCTTGTGCACTGCGCAAACTACCGTTACTGTTACTCAGCCGGCTTTGGTTGCTGCAACCTTTGTTGTTTCAGCAGCGGATTGTTTCGGTTCTGGTGATGGATCAATAATCGTTAATGCCGCTGGCGGAACAGCACCTTATTATTTTTCAATAAATAATGGAACACTACAACCATCCAATAACTTCTTGGATCTTACTGCTGGAATTTATTCCATAAAAACAGTTGATTCAAAAGGATGCTTTTACATAACAAATGTTACAGTTTCCCAACCAACATTGATCACTGCGAGCACAACTTCTACGAACTCAACGTGTGGAAATAGCAATGGTGGTTTATTAGTTGTTGCAACGGGTGGATCTGGTTCTGGATACCAATATAGTTTGAATGGAATAACATTCACTTCTTCAGGTTCCTTTACTTCTCGTCCTGCTGGAAATTACTTCATTACAATTCAAGATGGAACGGGCTGCAAAAATATTATCGCAGAAACAATTTTTGATTCAAATGGTCCTTCTATCACAACAACTAGTTCTACAAATATCGCTTGTAACGGCGGAGATGATGGTAGTATAACTGTAAATAGTGTAACTGGTGGAACAGGCGTATTGACGTATAGTTTGAATGGATTATCTTGGCAAACTGTTACAACCTTCTCCAATCTATCCGCAGGAAACTATACTGTTTATGTTAAAGATGCAAATGGCTGTATTGGAACAGAAGCTGTATCGCTTTTGCAACCAAGTGCATTCACCATTACGAGCGTTATTTCAAATGTTACGTGTCACGATGGAAATAATGGATCCGCAACAATCTTGGCGGCTGGTGGAGCTGGAACATTAGCATACAGTCTAAATGGCGGTTTGACGTATCAATCTAGCAATGTTTTCAATAATTTGTCTGCTGGAAACTATACGTTTACAGTTCGAGACATTGCAAGTTGTACGGGAGAAATTTCCGTTACAATTGTTGAACCTGCTGTAATTATTTCATACATAGGTGTTTTAAATGTAACGTGTAACGGATTGTTTAATGGTGCACTTACAGTTTATGCTTTTGGAGGAGTGGGAACGCTTGAGTATAGTTTAAATGGAATTAATTACCAACCTTCTAATATTTTCAATGGTTTGTCAGGAGGATCCAAAACAATTTATATTCGAGATGCAAATGGATGCGTGAAAACACAAATTGTTCAAGTTATTGAGCCAAGTGCATTGACTTTAACATCTTCAATTAGCGATGTTTCCTGCGCAGGCGGAAACAATGGTGGTGTGAACCTTACTGTGAATGGTGGTGTTGGCTTTAATACCTTCTTATGGTCAAATGGCTCGGTTTCCGAGGATGTTTACGGATTAGTCGATGGAATTTACACCGTGGTCGTAGAGGACGGAAACGGCTGCAGTGAAACAGAATCGTTTGAAATTACCCAACCAGAAGCTCCGATTGTAGTGAATTCTGTGATCTATGGAACCACTACAACTACAGGCTCAATAGACGCAACTGTAACGGGTGGAACCACGCCATATTCTTTTGTGTGGTCAAATGGTGAAACAACGGAAGATATCGGCTCGTTAACTTCTGGAACGTATACCTTGACAATAACAGATGCTTCGGGATGTATTTCTACGAATCAATTCATTGTTCCAGATTTCGTTGGTCTTGGTGATGTGAGTAATTTAGATGGCGGCTTGACGGTTTACCCAAATCCTTCATGGGAATTTGCGGAAGTGGAAATGAAAGGCTTTACTATCGACAAAATCGAGGTACGAAATCTTCTTGGTCAGATGGTGTTTAATGCCGAACCAAAAGCTTCAAAAATAGCGATTAATACAACTAATTTTGAAAATGGTGAATACCTGATCCAAGTGTATACAGCGGATCAAGTTATCACACGGAAATTGCAAGTTATCCGATAAAAAGATTTTTTTTTAGAAATAATAATTTCCAATAGAAGGGCACTGCACATTGATTTGTGTAGTGCCTTTTTTTAGTGGTAATCGGGAAGAAGTGATAGAATAAAAAAAGCGCGGTTATTTAAATTACCGCGCTTTTTTTTGTATTGTTAGTGAGGAGTATTATAATGTTCCTCTTTTTTCTTGCTCTCTTTCAATTGATTCAAACAATGCTTTAAAGTTACCAGCGCCAAATCCTCTTGCTCCCATTCGCTGAATAATCTCAAAGAATAGTGTAGGGCGATCTTCTACTGGCTTGGTGAAAATTTGTAATAAATATCCTTCCTCATCCGCATCAATCATGATCGAAAGTTTTTGAAGTTCTTTAATATCTTCTTTCATCATTTTCATGTGCTCACCCAATCGAACTGGTATTTCATCATAGTACGCCTGCGGTGGTGCAGATAAGAATTCAATTCCCCTTGCTCTCAATTGAGAAACTGTTTCAATGATATTATCCGTCGCAACTGCAATATGTTGCACTCCTGGACCTTCATAGAAGTCTAGATATTCTTCAATTTGCGAGCGCTTTTTTGCTTTTGCAGGTTCATTGATTGGAAATTTGATTCTACCATTGCCATTGCTCATTACCTTTGACATCAAAGCGGAATATTCCGTATGAATTTGTTTGTCATCGAAGGAAAGAAAATTAACAAATCCCATAACTTCTTCGTACCATTTCACCCACGTATTCATTTCTCCCCAACCAACATTTCCAACCATGTGATCGATAAACTTTAATCCAACTTCTGTGGGGTTGTAATTCGATTCCCATTTTACATAGCCTGGGAGAAAATCACCGGAATAATTTTTTCGTTCAACGAAAAGGTGAACTGTTTCGCCATATGTATAAATTCCAGCTGTAACAACTTCCCCATTTTCATCTGTTGAAACAACAGGTTCTTGGTAAGATTTAGCACCTCTTTTCATTGTTTCTGCGTAAGCACTTCTGGCATCTTCTACCCACAATGCAACAATTTTAACACCGTCTCCGTGTTTTTTAACATGTTCACCAATCGGAGATTCACTTGTTAAAGCCGTTGTTAAAACCAATCGGATTTTATCTTGCTTCAAAACATACGAAACGCGATCCTTCATGCCAGTTTCCAATCCTGCATAGGCATGCGATTGAAATCCAAATGCTGTTTTATAAAAATGAGCCGCTTGTTTTGCATTACCAACATAAAATTCCACGTAATCTGTTCCCAATAGTGGCAGGAAATCTTGCGCTCCTTCAAATATTTTTTCCAATCCGTATTCTACATTCTTTACTACCTTACTCATATATATTTAATTTTTTTTCAGTTCGCTTTGTATTTCACTAAAATTTAGTTGTTCAGCTTTTTTTATAAAATCATTAGTGTTCACCTTCCATCCAACTTTTATAGTAGTTATCCACTTCTATTTTTACTGCGGCCTTCGTAAGTTTTAAAGGCTTGAAAGTATCCACCATAACAGCTAATTCCTGCGTTTCTTTTTTTCCAATGCTTCTCTCATATGCTCCCGGGTGCGGCCCGTGAACCAAACCTGCTGGATGCAACGTAATTTGTCCGTGTTCAATGTTATTACGACTCATAAAATCGCCATCAACATAATAAAGCACTTCATCCGAATCAATATTACTGTGGTTATATGGCGCTGGAATTGCGTCTGGATGGTAATCGTATAATCTCGGAACGAAAGAACATAAAACAAATCCTGCCGTTTCAAATGTTTGATGAATTGGCGGCGGTAAATGAACTCTTCCGGTCATTGGTTCAAAATCATGAATTGAAAAGGCATACGGAAAATTATAGCCATCCCAACCGACTAAATCAAACGGATGAGAAGCATAAACGTAATCGTATACGATGTCTTGTTTTTTAATTCGAACTAAAAAGTCTCCTTTTTCATCGTGCGTTTCCAATTCAGATGGTGGACGAATATCGCGCTCACAATATGGAGAGTGTTCCAATAGTTGCCCGAACCAATTGCGGTAACGTTTCGGAGTGTATACTGGACTAAACGATTGCACGATAAACAAACGATTATCCGAACCATTGAATTCGAACTGGTAAACCATGCCGCGAGGAATCACAAGATAGTCGCCATACTTAAAATCAATATTTCCAAGCTGCGTGCGTAATTTCCCTTCTCCTCTGTGGATGAAAATAATCTCATCCGCATCCGCATTTTTATAAAAATACGCCGTCATTGATTTTTTTGGCGCAGCTAATTCTATGTAACAATCAGAATTTACTAAAATTGGTACCCGACTTTCAATGTAATCCTCTTTTGGCTCAACTTGATATCCAAGAAAACTGCGCATGGATAAATGTTTTTCAAGCGCTATTTCTGGAGCAATATTCGTTTGACCTCTTCTTTCTTTTACAACTGTTGGAGGATTAAGATGGTACATCAAAGTCGACATTCCATCAAAACCAACGGTTCCAAATAATTGCTCATGGTATATTTCACCAGATGGTCTTCTGAAAACTGTATGTCTCTTGTGCGGTATACTGCCCAATTTTTTATAAAATGGCATGCTTATAATTTTAATAGTTACTCGTATGAAAGGGAAAAAGCTCCGTTCCTAATTTTAAATTTTAACCGAAGTTAATGCGTTAATTAACTACAATTCTACAAATTTATAAGCGAAATTAAATTTATTGTGCCAAAGAAAAAATGATTATCGTCAGGATTTTGATTTTATTCGAACAAAAAATTAAAAAATACCGCACCAAACAATGCAAATTTTAACTTTGTGTAAATAATTAGGAAAGCAGACTCATGTTGAAAACAATTGTAATTGGAGCATGTGGCCAGATTGGTACTGAGCTAGTGTTGAAGTTAAGAGAAATTAAAGGTGCAGAAAATGTTATTGCTGCGGATCTAAAAGACGATTGCCCCGATGCTTTGAAAGGTGGCCCGTATTGTAAAATGGATATTTTAGATGAATCATTCGTCCGAGAATATATAATCGAAAACGAAATCAAAGAAGTATATTTATTAGCGGCTTTGTTATCTGCAACAGCAGAAAAAAATCCTGATTTCGCATGGAAACTAAACATGGAAGGGTTGTTTACTATTCTAAATCTTGCGAAAGAAAAACACATTGATAAGATTTTTTGGCCGAGTTCAATTGCTGTTTTTGGTCCAACAACGCCAAGAGACAATACGCCACAATATACCGTGATGGAGCCTTCTACTGTGTATGGGATTTCAAAACTGGCAGGTGAAAGATGGTGCGAATATTACCATGCAAAATTTGATGTAGATGTAAGAAGTATTCGGTATCCTGGTTTGATTTCTTATACGAGTCTTCCAGGCGGTGGAACGACAGATTATGCAGTGGATATCTTTTATCAGGCAAAATTAAATGTTCCTTACGTTTGCTATTTGAAAGAAGATACGAGTTTGCCGATGATGTTTATGGAAGATGCAATTCGCGCGACGATTGAATTGATGGACGCTCCAAAGGCAGCTGTGAAAATACGTTCTGCATACAATTTATCCGGTTGTAGCTTTACACCGAAGGAATTGGCATCTGAAATCAACAGTTATATTCCTGATTTTAAAATAAGTTATGCGCCTGATTTTCGTCAGGCAATAGCAGATAGTTGGCCAAAATCTATCGATGATTCTGCAGCACGAAAAGATTGGGGTTGGAAAGAGAACTACAGCACATCCGAACTGGTAAAAGTGATGATTGAAAATGTAAATACAGATCTTTTAAAATAAAATGTAAATACAGTTTTTGCAATCAAAAAAATGTGAAAGAATCGTAATTACATCTTTTTTATTTATTCTACTTTCTTTAATTGAGAGGTTTTTAAGATAATTTTGTTTTTAGAAAGAATTGTTCTATTTTTCTTATCTGTTAAACTTGTTTAAGTTTTTCGAGTTATAAAACTACTTTTGGTTTTTATTTTTCAAACGAAAATCCCTATGCATAGATCGGTTTTTTTTCTCTCTGTTTTTTTTTCATTTCTAACGATTTCAAGTTTTTATGCTCAAACGAATGGAGATGAAACAATAAATTTCAAAGATGGTAATGGTAAAAAACAAGGGAAATGGGTATATCTTGGCAAAGATCGACCGAAAGAAGGATTTCCTGCAAATGGGAAAATAGAGGAAGGCGTTTATAAAAACAATCGAAAAGAAGGTGTTTGGATAAAATACTACCAAGATGGAGTAACACCAAAATTGAAAGGTGAATACAGCAATAACCGTCCGCAAGGAACATATTATAAGTATTTCCCGAATGGTAGAGTAATGGAACAAGGAAATTTTTCTGGAAATTTATACCGGGATTCCCTAAAAAGATTTCATGAAAATGGTAAAATTGAATACGAAGCAAATTTAAATGACCAAGGGAAAGAACAAGGTTCGGTGAAATATTTTTATCCGAATGGACAGTTGGAATTCGAATATATCGCTGCAGCAGGAGTCCCGAAAGGTAAAGCGGTTCGCTACCTCGAAAATGGAACGATTAAAGAAATTCTATTTTATGGCGAAAATGGCGAAGTAGCCAAGTTTGAGGAAAAAGTAGCTGTAAAACAAATCGAGCAAGCAACAATTCCTGAGGTAAAAGGAGAATCAGCTCCAAAAATCACTTCTCCACGAACAAATGGAATTAAATTTCAGCCAAATGGTTACAACAAAGTATATAGCCTAAACAATGAAATTTGGCAGGATGGAAATTTTAAAAATGGAATTCTTTGGGATGGAAAAGTCTACGAATATGATAAAGACGGAATTCTACTAAAAGTGAAAGTATTTAAAAATGGAATCTATCACTCGGATGGCCAATTGTAATAAAAACAAATCGCAGGGAAATTGCAAACCATGAAAGATAAAAAAATACGAAAAGGAAATTTTAATCTGGAATCGATTACACACGTTGCAGTTGATAAAGTTGGAGTGGAAGAACGGGTTGCCCGCTTTCAAACTAGAAGTATAAAAAACGAAGCAAAACTTCAAGGTTTAAAAATGGTGTTGAGCATGATTGATCTCACAACACTTGAAGGGAAAGATACTCCTGGAAAAGTCCGCCAAATGTGCTACAAAGCCCAACACTTGCACGAGGCTTATGAAGGACTTCCTTCTGTTGCTGCGGTTTGTGTTTATCCAACAATGGTGCGCACTGCAAAAAATGCGCTACTAAATTCAAGCATAAATGTCGCTTCTGTTTCTACGGCATTTCCTAGTGGTCAAGCACCTTTGGATGTTAAAATACGGGACACAAAATTTGCAGTCGATGAAGGTGCCGATGAAATAGATATGGTTATTTCACGTGGCAAATTTTTAAGTGGTGAGTATGCTTACGTATTTGATGAAATTGCAACGATAAAGGAATTGTGTGGAAATGCCCGTTTGAAAGTAATCCTGGAAACAGGAGAATTGGCAACTTTAGACAACGTTCGAAAAGCCAGCGATATCGCAATTTATGCAGGTGCAGATTTCATTAAAACATCCACAGGTAAAATTCAGCCTGCCGCAACAATGCAAGTTACGTATACCATGCTAATGGCAATAAAGGATTACTACGATGCTACCGGAATTAGGATTGGAATGAAGCCTGCCGGTGGAATTTCAACATCCAAACTTGCTCTGCACAATTTAGTTATGGTAAAAGAAGTACTGGGGAATAACTGGTTATCCAACGAATGGTTCCGTTTCGGAGCTAGCAGCCTAGCAAACGATGTTTTAATGCAAATCATGAAGTTGGAAACAGGCGTATACCAATCATCCGATTATTTTTCAATTGATTAAAAGTATGGCAAAAAATAAAAAAGAGATTGCGGAAAGTGTGGAATGGAACTATTCACCATCGTTAGAAAGCACTTCGCATATCCATCTGAAAAAACAATACGACCTTTTTATCGATGGGAAATGGGTAAAACCTTCAAGTGGTAAGTATTTTCAATCGATTAATCCTGCAAATGAAGAAGTTCTTGCTGAAATTGCATACGCATCAGCTGAGGATGTGGATAAGGCGGTAAAATCTGCACGGAAAGCATACACAGAAGTTTGGTCAATAATGCCCGCTTCGGAAAGAGCGAAGTATATTTTTCGAATTGCTCGTTTAATGCAAGAAAAAGCTAGAGAATTAGCGGTAATTGAAACATTGGATGCTGGTAAAACGATTCGAGAATCGAGAGATCTAGATGTTCCTTTGGCTTGTAACCATTTTTTTTATTACGCAGGATGGGCTGATAAATTAGCTTACGCTTTCCCAAATCGAACTGTTTCTCCAATTGGAGTTGCTGGACAAATTATTCCATGGAATTTTCCTCTTTTAATGGCTGCATGGAAAATCGCGCCAGCTTTGGCCGCAGGAAACACAGTGGTTTTGAAACCCGCTGAAACAACTTCCTTGACGGCATTGAAATTAGCGGAAATTATTGAAGAATCAGGGCTTCCGGCTGGCGTTGTAAACATCGTAACAGGTTACGGAGATACTGGTGCGGCAATCGTAAACCATGAGGATATTGACAAAATTGCATTTACCGGTTCCACCAAAATTGGTAAATCCATTCAAAAGGCAATCGCAGGAACAAACAAAAAGGCTACGCTGGAATTAGGGGGTAAATCTGCAAATATTATTTTTGAAGATGCACCAATCGATCAAGCGGTTGAAGGTATAATTAATGGGATATTTTTTAACCAAGGTCACGTTTGTTGCGCTGGATCGCGCTTATATGTGCAAGAATCCATTGCAACCAAAGTAATCGCTAAACTAAAAGCGCGAATGGATTCCTTGTATATCGGAAACCCATTGGATAAAAACACAGATATCGGTGCAATTAATTCGAAAGAACAATTGGAAACAATTCAAAAATATGTAAAAATTGGCCTTCAAGAAGGTGCGGAAATGTACCAGCCGAAATGCATAATACCGGAAAAAGGATTCTATTTTCCACCCACTTTATTTTTGGATGTGGCGCAATCTAGTATAATTGCGCAAGAAGAAATTTTTGGACCAGTTTTAACCATTCAAACATTTCGAACAGTAGATGAGGTTATTCAAAAAGCAAATAATTCTCCTTTTGGACTAGCTGCGGGAGTTTGGACTGACAAAGGGTCACGGATTTTTAATTTGACAAGTAAATTGAGAGCGGGAGTTATCTGGGCGAATACATACAATAAGTTTGATCCAACTTCCCCTTTTGGAGGATACAAAGAAAGTGGATTTGGCAGAGAAGGTGGCGTTCACGGTTTAAATTCTTATGTAAAACTAAGTTAATATGAGCAGGTTGGAAATTTTAAAAACATATAAAATATACATAGGAGGACAATTTCCTCGTACGGAATCAGGAAGGTATTATTCGCCCGCAGACAAAAAGGGAAAGCCACTGGGTAATATTTGCTTAAGTTCCAGAAAGGATGTTAGAAATGCAGTTGTTGCAGCTAGAAAAGCTTTTGGAGGTTGGTCGGAGAGAACAGCCTTCAACAGGGGACAAATTCTGTATCGAATTGCTGAAATGCTCGAAGGTCGCCGAGAACAATTCATTTCCGAGTTACTCGTGCAGGGTTCTAGTAAAGTAGCAGCTGAAACAGAAGTAGCACGTGCCATTGATAGAATTGTATATTACGCAGGTTGGTGCGATAAATACCAGCAAATTCTTAGTTCTGTTAACCCTGTAGCTTCTTCGCATTTCAATTTCTCTGTTGTAGAACCAACTGGAGTTGTTGGGATTGTAACGCCACAAGAAAGCGCTTTGATTGGCTTGGTTTCGTTAGTTATGCCAGTTATTTGCGGTGGAAACACCTGCGTTGTTGTTGCATCGGAAAATTTACCGCTTTGCGCCATAACCTTTGCAGAGGTGCTTAATTCTTCTGACCTTCCAGGTGGCGTAGTGAATATTCTAACCGGAACAAATTTGGAATTGAACAGCGTACTTGCGACGCACATGGATGTCAATGCTGTGGTTTATGGTGGAAATGATACAGAAGCACTAAAAAGTATTCAAGAAAGTTCTGTTTTGAATGTGAAACGCATCATTCCTCAAAGAAAAGATTGGATGGAAAGTAATGCGCAAGATTTGTATTTGATTTCGGATACGCAAGAAGTTAAAACAACTTGGCATCCAATAGAAAATATTGGTGGCGCTTTATCTTCTTATTAAATACATAAGTTACTAAAAGTAACCCCAAAAAAAATTCCCTCCATTTGAAATGAAGGGAATTTTTTTTGAATATAATGTTCTTAAATGTTCTTAATTAATTGTAAAGTTAATTGGTAATCGACAACGGGTTCTAGCTTTTTTACCTTTCGCTTCTCCAGGTGTCCAATTAGGCATCGAACGAACAACTCGTTTTGCTTCTCTGTCTAATTCTGTACTAACTCCTCTTTCAACAACGATGTTCGAAATAGCACCATCTGGCTCCACAACGAAAGAAAGGTAAACACGACCTTGATCGTTCATATCAATTGCTGTTTGCGGATATTGAATATTTTCACCAATCCATTGTTGAAGTGCAGCAGCTCCTCCAGGGAATGTTGCTTCCACATCTGGAAAATCGATTACTTCCTCTTGTACTACAATTACAGTTTCTTCTCCAATTGTAATCTCAGGAATAACAGCGACAATTGGTGTAGGTTCAACTTCAGTGTTTTCTTTCACCTTAATCTCATCATCTGGAGGCATAACAGCATCCACCTGAGGAGTAACTACAGGAGGAGGAGTATCTTCTGGTTTTTCTACCTGTTCAAATTTAACGGCTGTTGCGACAACTTCTGTTTTTTTCTTTGAATCATCTGCAATTGCAGAGGTGTAAGAAAATGATGCAAGAACCATACTTCCAACAAAAAGCAAACCGATAAAAACGATAGGCGTTCTTAAACGATCAATATTTGCCTCTTCACTTTTCTTTAAATCCATAACACATTGAATTAGTCCGTAAATATACTTTTTTTTTGAATACAAATTCTGTTCCAAAATTAACAACAAATGCAGTTCAATAAATAAAAAGCACTCCTTAAATATACAATTACCACTTAATTAAACGGAAATTGTTGTATTCAAAACTCAAAAAAATCTTAATAATTATCCAATCAATGCAGCATAACCAGCAGCATCAAGAAGCTCATCCAACTCGCTAGAATCTGTTAATTTTACTTTAACCATCCATCCGTCATTGTATGGATCAGAATTTACTAATTCAGGATCCGCTTCTAATTTTGCATTGAATTCAATAATTTCTCCACTAATCGGCATAAAAAGATCGGAAACAGTTTTAACTGCTTCAACAGAACCAAAAACCTCTTCTTTTCCTAAAGTTTCTCCTTCTGTCTCAATCTCAACATATACGATATCACCAAGTTCTCCTTGTGCAAAATCAGTAATTCCTATTGTTGCAATATCACCTTCTACACTAACCCATTCATGGTCTTTTGTGTATTTTAAATTTTGTGGAACATTCATATTTGTAGTTTTTTGTCGCAAATGTAGGATTTTTCCTTTCCCATTCGTGCGATTTTTTAAATTTATTGTTCACA
>JBEDAD010000286.1:0-40390 GCA_041177985.1 Bacteroidota bacterium
CCGAATCTCAAGCTTTTTTGGAGATTTTTAACGAATTTTGTACTAGAAAAAAATGTCTGTCTTGTGATATTGGAATTCAACTGTTAAGTAAATGAGAACAATTCAAAAAATCATATTTTTCTTTGAAATGCGCCCCTTCGGTGTATGCAGATGGTGGGCAAGAAAACTTGGGATCAATATCTCTAAGGTAAGATTAGGATTTATTTATGCTTCCTTCCTTACTTTTGGTTCACCTTTGATTATCTATTTGATAATGGCGTGGATTTTAGAACATAAACATTACTTTAAATTTCAACGAAAAAGAAGAGGTTCTATATGGGAACTATGAAAATTAATTTCAATTTCGCTATTTTTAAGAGGCTTTTCTTCTTCTTATTGCTGATGATATCAATCATTACTGTTGGTACAATTGGTTTTATGTTCATCGAAGGTTGGAGTTTAGTCGATTCTGTTTACATGACGATAATTACAATGTCTACAGTAGGATTTGGAGAAGTCCAAGAATTATCAATAGCAGGAAAAATATTTACTTCTTTTTTAATTGTTTCCTGTTTTGGGATTTTTGCTTACGCCATTTCAACAGTCACTCATTATATTGTAGGTGGAGAATATGGCGACTATTTAAAGGAATATCGAATTATAAAAAAAATACATAAAATGGAAAATCATATCATTATTTGTGGCTTTGGAAGGGTTGGTAAACAGGTCGCTAGTGATTTAAAGTTGCAAGGCCAATCCTTTATCATCCTTGAGAAAAATGAAACAGTAGTAACTAATCATAGAAAAAATACGGATTATATTTTTCTTCATGGAGACGCAACAAATGATGGTGTTTTGTTTAATGCAAATATTTCAAATGCTAAAGCCGTAATAACGTGCTTACCTAAGGACACGGACAATGTTTATGTTGTTTTAGCAGCACGAGAAATCAAAACTGAATTAATAATAGTTTCAAGAGCAACAGAAGTTGGAGCCGTTTCCAAGCTTAAAATGGCGGGCGCATCAAATGTTATCATGCCAGATTCAATTGGTGGATCGCACATGGCATCGTTAATTACAAATCCATCGGTAGCAGTTTTTATGGATTATTTAAAAGTTCAAGGAAAAAAAGGAGTGAATATAGAAAGTGTCAATTATGCTGAATTGCCAATAGAATTTCAAAATAAATCGATTGGTGAATTAGATGTAAAACGAAATATAGGAGTAACTATAATTGGATTTCAATCTCCAAGTGGTGATTATTTCATTAATCCCAATTTGGAAACTATAATTGTTCCTGATTCGCAATTGTTCATACTTGGTACATCTGAACAGATACAAAAAATGAATACGCAACTGGGATTAAAAATTTAATCAAAAGTAAAGACCAATTAAAATGAAAATACTTATTACCGGATCTAACGGATTATTAGGGCAAAAAATTGTTGCACAAGCCATAAAACATACTATTCCATTCTTAGCAACCTCTATCGGAGAAAACAGGAATAGTAATTGTCCAGAGCAAAATTATTGTGCTTTGGATATTACAAATAGATCTGAAGTCATGGAATGTGTCAAAAGGTATCATCCAACCCATATTCTGCATACGGCAGCGATGACAAATGTGGATCAATGTGAATTAAATCCAGAAGCGTGCAGAACAGTCAATACTTTAGCGGTGGTATACCTTTTTTCTGCTGCAAAGGAAGTGAATGCACATTTTCAATTACTTTCCACTGATTTTGTTTTTGATGGCGAAAAAGGGAATTATACTGAGGAAGACAGCGTTAATCCGCTTAGTGTTTATGCCGATTCAAAAGTGCAGGCAGAGAAGTTACTTTTAGTAGATAATTATACTAATTGGTCGATTGTTCGAACTATCATCGTATATGGTGTTGGAGAAAATTTATCGAGAACAAATATTGTTTGTTGGGCAAAAAGCGCGCTACAAAAGGGCGAGACATTAACGATTGTTGACGATCAATTTCGTTCACCAACTTGGGCAGATGATCTTGCTTGGGCATGTTTGGAAATTACGCGACGAGAGGAAAGAGGAATTTTTCATATCTCTGGACCCGAAACAATGTCGATCTATGCACTCGTGCGAAGAATTGCAGAATACTATAATTTACCAACAGACAACCTGAAAAAATCTAAAAGTTCCGAATTGAATCAACCTGCAAGTCGGCCTCCCAAAACTGGTTTTAATTTGACAAAGGCCAAAAATAGATTAGGATATGCTCCCAAGACAATTGAGGAAACACTTGATTTGATTTAATCTTCTTAAAAGAAAAAATTAGTATATTCGTCCAAACTAAAATAAACGTATGTCTAATACTGAAACTTCCGGCTGGGGATCCCGTGTCGGTTTAATTCTGGCAATGGCTGGTAATGCTGTTGGATTAGGAAATTTTCTTCGTTTTCCTGCTCAAGCAATTGAAAATGGCGGAGGCGCATTTATCATTCCTTACTTGGTTTGTTTTCTCTTGATGGGTTTGCCATTATTGTTCGTAGAGTGGTCAATGGGACGTTATGGCGGGAAGTTTAAACAGCATAGTACCCCTTTTATTTTTGACTCAATGAGTAAGGCGCCATATTGGAAATATTTTGGTGTTTTTGGGATTTTCACAAATATTGCAGTGGCAGCCTTTTACTGTTATTTAGAATCTTGGGCATTGTCATGGGCTTATTATTCTGTAGCAGGCACGTTTACAGGAATGTCACTGGTAGAAGTTCAGTCTTTCTTTCAAAACTACATTGAGCTTGGAACTAGTCATCCAGTTGTATTTTGGTTAATATGTTTAATAATTAATACTTGGATACTTTCACGTGGTTTAAGCGGGGGAGTTGAAAAAGTCGCAAAAATTGGAATGCCATTACTATTGGTTTTTGGTTTAATTTTAGGTGTTACAGGTGTGACAATGCAAGCAGGAACAGGCGGTTCAGGACCGATAAATGATGGTCTTGTTGGTTTGAATTATTTATGGAATCCAGATTTTAGTTCCATTTGGAGTTTTGATGTGTGGGTTGCTGCCGCAGGACAAATATTCTTTACACTTTCATTGGGTATGGGGAGTATACATTGTTATGCTTCTTATTTAAATTCTAAAGAGGATATTGCCTTGAATGCAATGAGCGCTGGATGGATGAATGAGTTTGTTGAAGTTGTATTGGGTTCCATGATTATCATTCCAATTTCGATAGGATATCTCGGAATAGATGCTATTTCAGATATGGTTTCTGGTGGTTCTGGACTAGGAATTGGGTTTTCAGTATTGCCAAAACTTTTTGCTGATTGGGGAGCTTTTGGAGTTTTCGCAGGAGTGATGTGGTTTGGTTTACTATTCTTCGCAGGAATTACCTCCTCTTTAGCAATGGGAACTCCAGTTATGGGATTTTTGAGTGACAATTTTGGTTGGAAAGAAAAAAAATCAGCATGGGCATTTGGAGCAATAATTTTTTTACTCGGTATTCCGTGTGTGTTAAGTCCAGATGCATTCAATGAGTTTGATTATTGGGCTGGAACAATTGCACTTGTTGTATTTGCCCTAGTTGAAATTATACTTTTTGCATGGGTATTTGGCATGGACAAAGGTTGGAGAGAAATAACAACAGGATCGGACATTAAAGTGCCTATGATTTTTAAATTTATTATCAAGTATGTTTCCCCATTATTTTTATTGATTGTTTTTGGCGGTGCAATACCAGGAATCATAGAAAATGCAACGAAAGAAACTAGTTTTTATGGGTGGTTAGCACGTTTCTTATTACTTGGGTTATTTGTCGCTATTTCAGTATTAGTTTATATTGCTGCTAAACGAAATTTTAAAACTAAATTATATTAAAAAAAAATATGGAAACTCCCGCATTGATATTGATTACAATAGTCTGGTCATCAGTTACTTTGATAACAGGATATTTCTTTTATAAAGTTTTGACGATACCAAAGAACCCGGAACCAGATTCGTTTAGTGAAAATGATGATGATCCTCAATAGAAATTGCAAATATGGGTGATATGAATCCATTTTTTGTTTCAAAAAGGAGTAAAAGAGGCGTTTTTATTTTTATCATCATTTCTCTTTTAGTTGTCTTTACACCAAGAATTTTGTTTTCACTGAAACAGGAAGAGACTTTCATTGTATCATCGGAAACAATAAAAGAGTTAAAACGGAGCGCCTATAAATCAAATTATAAGCGAAAGAAATACAAAAACAACTATAAAAAGAAAAACCGATTTAAAATTCCACCAGTTAAATTCAATCCAAATAGCTATTCTATGGAAGAATGGATGTATTTGGGACTAAGCAACAAGCAAGCGGCGGTTGTTTTAAAATTCACCGAACGAGGTGTTTATTCTAATGAACAACTAAAGAAAATAGTTTTTATTCCAAATCAATTATACAATCTTATTAAAGATTCGACTATTTATCCGGATAAAGTAGATTTTGCATCGGAAAAGAAGAAAGAAACGAAACTATTTTCTCGGATTGAATTAAATGGAGCGGATCAAGAAAAGCTCGAAGAAATCCCAGGAATCGGTACTTTTTTTGCTAAGAACATCTTAAAACACCGCGATAGACTTGGTGGATTTTTACGCAAAGAACAACTTTTAGAAGTTTGGAAATTTGATATTGAAAAACTTAATGCGATAGAGCAATACATTGAAGTGGATTCGGAAAAAATTAAACGTATCGAATTAAATACAATTTCTGTGGAGGAACTAAAGGACCATCCTTATTTGAATTGGAGTGCGGCAAATTCAATAATTAAAATAAGAGCCCAAAAAGGTAGATTTAAATCAATCGAAGAAATAAAAGAATCGGTTTTAATGGATGAAGAAATGTTTGAAAAATTAAAACCATATTTAACTTTGTGAAATGAATTTGGAAGAAAGAATAAAAAGTGTAATTAGGGACGTGCCAGATTTCCCTAAGGAAGGAATAATTTTCAAAGATATTTCAACTATCATGTTGGATCCTACTTTATCAGCGGATATTATTGACCACCTTGTTGAAATGTATAAAGACTTAGGAATTGAAGCCGTTGCTGGCATTGAAAGTAGGGGTTTCTTATTTGGTTATCCACTCGCAATTCGTTTGGGGGTTCCCTTTATTTTGATTCGAAAACAAGGTAAATTACCGTATAAAAAAATAAGCCATGATTACGAATTGGAATACGGTACTGCGACAATTGAAATGCATACCGATGCAATAAAGCCTGGGCAAAAAGTTCTTATTCACGATGATTTATTAGCAACTGGAGGTTCCGCTTCCGCTGCAGCAGAATTGATTCAAAAATGTGGTGGAGAAGTTTTTGGATTTAACTTTTTGGTATCCTTAAGCTTTCTCGACGGCGAAAAAAAACTTCAGAATTACAGTAAAAACACAATTAACTTAGTCAGCTACTAAATAGTTATAATAAACACCAACAAACAAGCAAAGAGATGAATTTTGAATTAAACGAAAATCAAAAGATGATTGCGCAAATGGTGCGTGATTTTTCTGAAAAAGAGATCAAACCAAACATGAAAAAATGGGACGATGATGAAATTTTCCCTGTTGAAACTATCAAAAAAATCGGCGATCTTGGTCTTTTGGGCATTTATATTCCTGAAGTTTATGGTGGTTCGGGTTTCGGCTATTTCGAATATGTTACTGCTCTAATTGAATTAGGAAAAGTGTGTGGAGGTATTGGATTGAGCGTGGCAGCTCATAATTCATTGTGTACTGGACATATTTATTACCATGGAAATAAAGAACAAAAGAAAAAATATTTGCCTAAACTAGCTAGTGGCGAGTGGATTGGTTCATGGGGATTAACAGAGCCAAACACAGGTTCGGATGCTATGCGAATGAAAACTGTAGCAAAAAAAGATGGCGATTATTGGGTTATAAATGGCGCTAAAAATTGGATTACACATGGTCTTTCTGGCGATGTTGCTGTTGTTTTGGTTCGGACAGGTGAACTTTTAGATAGTAATGGAATCACGGCCTTTATCATTGAAAAGGGAACGCCTGGGTTTTCTGCAGTCAAAATAAAAGATAAGTTTGGTGTGCGTGCTAGCGAAACGGCAGAATTAATCTTTGATAATGTTCGCGTGCACGAAAGTAATGTTATCGGTGAAGTAGGAATGGGTTTCAAACAGGCGATGCAGATTTTGGATGGAGGAAGGATTTCTATTGCCGCATTGAGTTGTGGCGTTGCTAGAGGGGCATTTGAAGCTTCTGTAAAGTACGCAAAAGAACGAGAACAATTTGGTCAGCCAATAGCTAATTTTCAAGCGATAGGGTTTAAGCTCGCAGATATGGCGACTCAAGTTGAAGCTGCAGAATTATTGACTTTTCAAGCGGCCGATTTAAAAAACCGTAAGCAATCTCTTACTAAAGAAGGCGCTTTCGCCAAATTGTATGCAAGTGAAGTGGCTGTAAAATGCGGTAATGAAGCAATGCAAATTATGGGAGGTTACGGTTACACAAAAGAATATCCTGCAGAAAAATACCTGCGAGATGCAAGATTAATGACAATCGGAGAAGGAACATCCGAAATTCAAAAAATTGTAATTTCAAGAGAAATTTTAAAATAAGTATTAAATATGTATTGTGTATAAATATTTTGTTTATATCTTTGCAGCCCCAACAGAGGTAAAAAATAAAAAACTTAATATTTCATAATATGCTAATTATTCCGGTAAAAGAAGGAGAAAACATCGAAAGAGCGCTTAAGAAGTACAAAAAGAAGTACGATAAGACCAATGTAATGAAAGAATTGCGTCGTCGTAAAGAATTTGTAAAGCCATCGATCATTAATCGTCAGGCAAACATCAAAGCTGCTTACGTTCAAAGATTGCGTTCAGCAGAATTGTAGTAACATATTTTGAAAAGATACGTAAAGGAGCCTATGGCTCCTTTTTTTGTGCTCGATAGTTTTATAAATTTTCTTCATGTCGAAAAACGATATTCGGAGCATACTACAATTGCATATAAAAAGGATCTTGAACAATTTTTTGATTTTTCTGAAATTTCAAAAGCAGAAGATTTGGGGGATGTAAATCACCATTTGGTTAGGTCTTGGATTGTCGCACTAATTGATAATGGAATTGAAAATAAATCCGTAAATCGGAAATTATCCTCTCTTCGTTCTTTTTACAAGTGGCTTAGAAAAGAAAATGTAACAGCTGCAAATCCATTGGCTAAAATTAGAGGCCCAAAAAGCAGCAAACGACTTCCTTCATTTGTGAAAGAATCGGAACTCAAAGATGAAAATTTAAACCAATATTTTTCGGATGATTTTGAAGGGATTCAGGACCGCTTAATTTTAGAATTATTCTATCAGACAGGCATTCGATTGAATGAATTAATTCAACTTAAAGATTCCGATATTCAAAACGAATCCATAAAAGTTTTAGGGAAAAGAAATAAAGAAAGGCTTATCCCAGTTTCGAATGATTTAACTTCCAAGATTATCGAATTTAAAAAATTGAAACAAGAGCAACGTATAAATGCTCCCTTTTTCTTTTCCTTGAAAAATGGCAATAAGTTATATCCAAAATATGTTTATCGAAAAATCCATTTATACTTAACTAAAGCAACTAGTATAGAAAAACGCAGTCCGCACATGCTTCGTCATACATTTGCTACACATATGTTAAACAATGGAGCAGGTTTGGAAACATTAAAAGACATTCTAGGACACGCAAATCTTTCTGCAACTCAAATTTATACGCATAACTCGTTTTCAAAACTAACAACTATTTATTCCCAAGCTCACCCAAGAGGTAGTAAGGATAAAGCTTGAAAACAGAGTGTCAACTTTTAGTTTCATTAAAAAGACGCTTTAAAGGACAATTATTATTAGACATTGCCCAAATGATTCCTTAGTTATTTTATCAGTTTTACACATTGAAAAGTATTCTAAAGTCTATAAAATCAATCTTATATAAAGTGAATTGTTTTGTCCGTTAAATTATTTTTGAAAAAAATCAAAAAAAAGTATTGTTTAAACGGAATAGTTTCATAAATTTGCAAACCCAAAACGGGAGAAACATTTTAATTAGTTCTTTTAAATTATTGAAATACCAACATGTGCCGATGTAGCTCAGCTGGCTAGAGCAGCTGATTTGTAATCAGCAGGTCGGGGGTTCGAGTCCCTCCATCGGCTCAATTTTTGGGGGTGTCGCATAGTGGCTATTGCAGCAGACTGTAAATCTGTCACCGTAAGGTATCGTTGGTTCGAGTCCATCCACCCCCACAATATATTTTTTTTAAGCGGGAGTAGCTCAGTTGGTAGAGCGTCAGCCTTCCAAGCTGAGGGTCGCGAGTTCGAGTCTCGTCTCCCGCTCAATTTTGAAAGAAGAAGCCGGTGTAGCTCAGGGGTAGAGCGCTTCCTTGGTAAGGAAGAGGTCACGAGTTCAATTCTCGTCATTGGCTCATCGGAAAGTGTTTCACTCAGTTATGGGTGAAATTTTGTATATTTCAAAAGTTTGTTTTTTTTATTAACTAAGTAACAAGTAAAGCAATGGCTAAGGAAAATTTTGATCGTTCCAAACCACACGTGAACATCGGGACCATAGGTCACGTAGATCACGGTAAAACTACATTAACTGCTGCAATCTCTAGCGTATTAGCTAGCAGAGGATTAGCTGCAGTGCGTGATTTCTCTTCAATTGATAATGCACCTGAAGAAAAAGAACGTGGTATCACTATTAATACATCTCACATTGAGTATGAAACGCTTGCTCGTCATTACGCTCACGTTGACTGTCCAGGTCACGCGGATTACGTAAAGAACATGGTAACGGGTGCTGCTCAAATGGATGGAGCAATTCTTGTGGTTGCTGCAACAGATGGACCAATGCCTCAAACACGTGAGCATATCTTGTTAGGAAAACAAGTTGGTGTTCCACGTTTAGTTGTATTCATGAACAAAGTGGATATGGTTGATGATGAGGAATTACTTGAATTAGTTGAGATGGAAGTACGTGAATTACTTTCTTTCTATAGCTATGATGGTGACAATGCTCCAGTTATTAAAGGTTCTGCATTAGGTGCTTTGAATGGTGAAGAAAAATGGGTTGCTGCTATTGATGAGTTAATGGATGCTGTTGATACATATATCGAATTACCTCCTCGTGAAGTTGATAAGCCTTTCTTAATGCCGGTTGAAGATGTATTCACGATTACAGGTCGTGGTACAGTTGCAACAGGTCGTATTGAAACTGGTGTAATTAACTCTGGTGAAGGTGTTGATATCCTTGGAATGGGAGATGTTAAATTGACATCTGTTGTTACAGGAGTTGAGATGTTCCGTAAAATCCTTGATAGAGGTGAAGCAGGAGATAACGTTGGTCTATTATTACGTGGTATTGAGAAATCTCAAATCAAACGTGGTATGGTTATTTGTAAGCCAGGATCTGTTAAGCCTCACACTGATTTCAAAGCGGAAATCTATGTTTTGAAAAAAGAAGAAGGTGGTCGTCACACACCATTCCATAACAAATACCGTCCACAGTTTTACTTCCGTACAACGGATGTTACTGGAGAGATTTTCTTGACAGATGGTCGTGAAATGGTTATGCCTGGTGATAACGTATCCATCAATGTTAAGTTGATTGTTCCTGTAGCTATGGACAAAGGTCTTCGTTTTGCTATCCGTGAAGGTGGTAGAACTGTTGGAGCTGGTCAGGTTACAGATATCATCTCTTAATTACAATAAAATTAGTAAGTTAAAAGGGGAGTTCGCTCCCCTTTTTATACGGGTGTAGCTCAGCTGGTAGAGTAGTGGTCTCCAAAACCATTGGTCGTGGGTTCGATCCCTACCGCCCGTGCAAAATTGATAGAAAGTGTCAAAATTTAAAAATTATTTCAGCGAAACAGTTACCGAAATGGTACACAATGTATCGTGGCCAACTTGGAAAGAGTTACAAAGTAATACCATAATTGTGGTTGTTGCTTCTGTTATTATCTCTTTGTTTATTTTTGTGATGGATTTCGGATTCGGTATAACCGGAGATTTGAAATCTTCATGGAAAGGTGCAATGGGCTTCATTTATGGAATGTTTTAATTTGTGCTATGGGAGAGATTAAGAAGCGTTGGTACGTTGTTAGAGCAGTTAGTGGAAAAGAAAAAAAGGTTAAAGAATATTTAGACCTTGAAATTTCGCGTCTTAAATTAGGCGATTTCGTTGATCAAGTTTTAATTCCAACCGAAAAAGTGTTTCAAATTAGAAATGGTAAAAAAGTAAGTAAAGAACGTTCTTACTTACCTGGATATGTTCTAATAGAAGCTGCATTAGTAGGAGAGGTGCCTCACGTAATTAAGAGTATTCCAAATGTTATTGGTTTCCTTGGTACTGAAAAAGGTGGCGAGCCAGTTCCTATGCGTTTGTCAGAAGTGAATAGAATACTTGGGAAGGTGGATGAGCTATCTGAAACTGAAGAAGAAATGAAAATACCTTTTGTTATTGGAGAGTCTGTTAAAGTTATAGATGGTCCTTTTAACAATTTCAGTGGTGTTGTTGACGAAATAAACGAAGACAAAAAGAAACTGAAAGTTATGGTAAAAATATTTGGAAGAAAGAACTTACTTGAGCTTAGTTATTTGCAAGTAGAAAAAGATATTTAATTTTTTATTAACCGTAGAAGTGAGGAAAGCGATTAAAGCTTCCCGTAAGTACTCATGTTTGACTACATAATTCAAATACAATGGCTAAAGAAGTAGCAGCGTTGATCAAATTACAGATCAAAGGTGGTGCAGCCAATCCAGCGCCTCCAGTTGGTCCCGCACTCGGTGCAAAAGGGGTCAACATTATGGAATTTTGCAAGCAGTTTAATGCTCGTACGCAAGATCGTCCTGGAAAGGTTGTCCCAGTAGTTATTACCGTTTATGGTGATAAATCTTTTGATTTTGTTTTAAAAACTCCACCAGCGGCAGTTCAAATTATCGAATTCACCAAAATCAAAAAAGGATCCTCAGAACCGAACAAAATGAAAGTTGGTTCAATTTCTTGGGATCACATTCGTGAAATCGCGTTGGATAAATTGCCCGATTTAAATTGTTTCTCAGTTGATGCAGCTATGACTATGGTTGCTGGAACAGCGAGAAGTATGGGAGTAACAGTTAAAGGTGGTGAAGCACCTAAAACCAAATAATCGTTAGTGTTATGGGAAGAGTATCTAAAAAAAGAAAAGAGATTTTAGCTAAATACGATTTAGCAAAGTCTTACTCGTTAACAGAAGCATGCGATTTGGTTAAGAATGTTTCCACAACTAAATTCGATGCCTCTGTTGATATATGTGTTCGTTTGGGTGTAGACCCTCGAAAAGCTAATCAAATGGTGAGAGGAACTGTAGCTTTGCCTCACGGAACTGGTAAGGATGTAAGAGTACTTGTACTTTGTACTCCAGACAAAGAAGCTGAAGCAAAAGCATCAGGTGCTGATCATGTTGGATTAGATGATTATATTGAAAAAATCAAAGGCGGATGGACGGATATCGATGTGATTATTACAATGCCGTCTGTAATGGGTAAAGTTGGAGCTTTAGGAAGAATATTAGGACCTAGAGGTTTGATGCCAAATCCTAAAACAGGCACTGTAACGATGGAAGTCGGTAAAGCTGTTGAAGAAGTTAAAGCTGGTAAGATTGATTTCAAAGTAGACAAATATGGTATTATTCATTCTTCCGTTGGAAAAGTTAGCTTTGAAGGTGGAAAGATTCGTGAAAATGCTTTCGAATTGATTCAAACACTTATCAAATTAAAACCTTCTGCAGCGAAAGGAACTTACATCAAAAGTATTTACATGAGCTCAACTATGAGTCCAGGTATTATGATTGATGCCAAATCTGTTGTTGCTTAAAACTTACAAAAATGACAAGAGAAGAAAAAGCAAAGTATATAGATGAATTAGCAGCAGAACTAACTGATGCAAATATCTTCTATTTAGCAGACACAGCGGACTTGACAGTAGAAGTTGTTAACAGTCTTCGTAGAAGATGTTTTCAATCTGACATCCGAATGCGCGTTGTTAAAAACAGTTTGCTTGAGAAAGCAATGGACCGCGTAGAAGGAAGGAATTATGGAGATTTGAAAAGTACTCTTGCGGGAGCAACTTCAATAATGTTCAGTGAAGTTGGTAATTTACCAGCGAAATTAATTCAAGAGTTCCGTAAAAAGAACGCAAAACCAATTTTAAAAGGTGCTTATATTGAAGAAGCAATTTTTATTGGTGACGAGCAGTTAGATGCACTTGTTGCAATTAAATCTCGTGAAGAATTAATCGGAGATATCATTGGATTACTTCAAAGTCCTGCTAAGAACGTTGTTTCTGGACTTATGGGTTCTGGCCAAAAAATTGCTGGAATTCTTAAAACGCTCGAACAAAGAGCATAGATTAATAATTATTGTTGAACCTTTTTTTTAAATAAAATAAAAATGGCTGATTTAAAGCAAATTGCGGAAACGCTAGTAAACCTAACGGTTAAAGAAGTAAATGAGTTAGCAACTATCCTTAAGGATGAGTACGGTATCGAACCTGCTGCTGCTGCTCCTGTAATGATGGCTGCTGCAGGCGGTGGTGCTGAAGCTGCTGCTGAAAAAACAGAATTCGATGTAATATTGAAAGCTGGTGGTCCTAACAAACTTGCAGTTGTTAAACTTGTAAAAGAATTAACTGGTAACGGTTTGAAAGAGTCTAAAGATTTAGTTGATAATGCTCCTTCTGCATTGAAAGAAGGTGTATCTAAAGACGAAGCCGAAGGACTTAAGAAGTCTCTTGAAGAGGCTGGAGCTGAAGTTGAGGTTAAGTAATATTCTACTTCATTTACAGGTAAGGCACTGCTTTTTAGCATGTGCCTTATCCTGTTTTATTGCGTTTGACGCAAATTTTTAAAGTCCATTTTCATAAACAAAAACGGTTTGGCCTTGGCAACATCAAACAATATTTCGACAAGAATTAATTTTGCTTCTAGCAAAAATCAGTTTGACTATCCAGATTTTTTGGATATTCAACTAAAGTCCTTCCAAGAGTTTTTCCAGTTGGAGACAACACCGGAAAACAGAGAGAGCGAAGGATTGTATAGAGTTTTCGCTGAAAACTTTCCCATAACAGATACGAGAAATCAGTTTGTTTTGGAATTTTTGGATTACTTTATCGACCCACCAAGATATTCTATTGAAGAATGTATTGAGCGTGGTTTGACGTATAGTGTTCCATTGAAAGCAAAACTGAAATTGTATTGTACAGATCCAGAACATGAAGATTTTGAAACAATCGTTCAAGATGTTTACTTGGGTACAATACCTTACATGACCCCAAAAGGTTCATTTGTAGTGAACGGAGCAGAGAGAGTTATTGTTTCTCAACTTCACAGATCTCCAGGTGTTTTCTTTGGGCAAAGTAGACATGCTAACGGAACAAAATTATATTCTGCACGTGTTATTCCGTTCAAGGGTTCTTGGATTGAATTTGCTACAGATATTAATAGTGTAATGTATGCATACATAGATCGAAAGAAAAAATTACCTGTAACAACTCTTTTCCGAGCAATTGGTTACGAAAGTGATAAGGATATTTTAGAGATATTTGGTCTTGCTGATGAAGTGAAAGCTACAAAAGCAAACCTTAAAAAAATTGTCGGCAGAAAATTAGCGGCTCGTGTTCTTAAATCATGGGTGGAAGATTTCGTTGATGAAGACACCGGAGAGGTTGTATCTATTGAAAGAAATGAAGTTCTTTTGGATAGAGAAACAATCTTGGAAGACGAGCATGTAGACTTAATTGCTGATTCAGGCGTGAAGAATGTCATCTTGCATAAAGAGGATGTTAATAGCGCTGATTTTACAATTATATACAACACCTTGCAAAAGGATACATCTAATTCTGAAAAAGAAGCGGTTGAACACATTTACCGACAATTACGTAATGCTGAACCACCTGATTATGAGACAGCAAAAAATGTTTTTGAAAAATTATTTTTCTCTGACACGCGTTATGATTTAGGTGAAGTTGGTCGTTTTAGATTGAATAAAAAATTAAAAATAGACGATTCAGAAACATCAAGAGTACTTACGAAAAATGATATTATATCCATAATAAAATATCTAATTGAGTTAATCAATTCGAAAGCAGATGTGGATGATATTGATCACTTGTCAAATAGACGTGTAAGAACTGTTGGTGAACAATTATATTCTCAATTTGGAGTTGGACTTGCGCGTATGGCAAGAACTATTCGTGAACGTATGAATGTACGTGACAATGAGGTCTTTACACCAATTGACTTGATTAATGCAAAAACATTATCTTCTGTAATAAATTCCTTCTTCGGAACGAATCAGTTGTCACAGTTTATGGATCAAACCAATCCACTTTCTGAGGTAACACACAAAAGACGTTTATCTGCACTAGGACCTGGTGGACTTTCCCGTGAAAGAGCAGGTTTCGAAGTACGAGATGTTCACTACACACATTATGGTCGACTTTGTACGATTGAAACACCTGAAGGACCAAATATTGGTTTGATTTCTTCTCTTTGTGTTTTTGCGAAAGTGAACAAGCTTGGTTTCATAGAAACACCTTACAGAAAAGTTGAAAGTGGTAAAGTTATTTATAACGTAGAACCAGTTTATTTGACTGCTGAAGAGGAAGACGAAAAAATGATAGCACAAGCAAATGCTATTGTGGATGATAAAGGATTGTTCTTAACGGAGTTTGTAAAGGCTCGTTACGAAGGAGATTTCCCAGTAGTTCAGCCTAATAGTTTGCATTTAATGGATGTTGGTGCAAATCAAATTGCTTCGATTGCAGCATCGTCAATTCCATTTTTGGAACACGATGATGCCAACCGTGCATTGATGGGATCTAACATGCAACGTCAAGCTGTTCCTTTATTGAAACCAAATTCTCCAATTGTTGGAACTGGAATCGAGCGTTTAGTAGCGCGTGATTCTCGTGTTTTAATTAATGCGGAAGGTCCTGGTATTGTAGAGTATGTGGATGCAAATGAAATTGTAATTCGCTACGATTGGACAAAAGAAGATAAATTAGTTAGTTTCGATAGTGAAGTGATTCATTATCCGTTAACGAAGTTCATGAAAACGAATCAAAGTACATGTATTAACTTGAAACCAATTGTTAAAAAAGGGGACAGAGTTGATAAAGGACAAGTACTATGTGAAGGATACGCAACACAACAAGGAGAATTGGCGCTTGGTCAAAACTTGAAAGTAGCATTCATGCCTTGGAAAGGTTACAATTTCGAGGATGCAATTGTTATTTCTGAACGAGTTGTGCGCGATGATGTATTTACATCTATTCACATTGATGAATATACACTGGATGTTCGCGACACGAAACGTGGAATGGAAGAATTAACTTCAGATATTCCAAATGTTTCAGAAGAAGCGACAAAAGATTTGGATGAAAACGGATTGATTCGTATTGGAGCTGAAATAAAAGAAGGAGATATTCTAATAGGAAAAATTACTCCAAAAGGAGAAACAGATCCTTCTCCAGAAGAAAAATTATTGCGTGCAATTTTTGGTGATAAGGCTGGCGATGTAAAAGACGCTTCCTTAAAAGCAGGTCCTTCACTTAGAGGTGTTGTTATCAATAAAAAATTGTTCTCAAGAGCGATTAAAGATAGAAAATCAAAAGCACAAGATAAGCCTATCTTGGAGAGCTTGGATTCTGATTTTGAAAAAGATTTTGCATCCTTGAAAGAAAGATTAGTTGAAAAGTTAATCGATATTTTAGGTGAACAAAAATCTGCTGGTGTATTCAATAATTTTAAAGAGGAGATAATCAAAAAAGCTACTAAGTTTAATCAGAAAAACTTGTTTGCAATTGATTATTCAATCGTAAATCCAACGAATTGGACGAGTGATGCTCAAATGAATATATTAGTAGGAAGAGTGATTCATAACTTTAACATTAAGGCAAATGACTTACTTGGAACTTTCAAACGTAGAAAATTCCACATCTCTGTAGGTGACGAACTTCCAGCCGGAATTGTTAAAATGGCAAAAGTTTACGTTGCTAAAAAACGTAAGTTGAAAGTCGGTGATAAAATGGCTGGACGTCATGGTAACAAAGGAATTGTAGCGAACATTGTTCGTATGGAAGACATGCCATTCCTAGAAGACGGAACTCCTGTAGATATTGTTTTGAATCCATTGGGTGTACCATCTCGTATGAACTTGGGTCAGATTTACGAAACAGTGTTAGGTTGGGCTGGAGAAAAGTTAGGAATCAAATTTGCTACGCCGATTTTTGATGGAGCACATCCGGAAGAAATTGATCAGTGGACGGAAAAAGCAGGTGTTCCAAGATCTGGAAAAACCTATCTATATGACGGAGGAACCGGAGAAAGATTCCATCAAACTGCAACAGTTGGGGTAATTTACATGTTGAAATTATCACACATGGTAGACGACAAAATGCACGCTCGTTCGATCGGTCCATACTCATTAATTACACAACAACCTCTTGGTGGTAAAGCACAATTTGGAGGTCAGCGTTTTGGTGAAATGGAAGTTTGGGCATTGGAAGCATTCGGTGCTGCAAATATATTACAAGAGATCTTGACTGTTAAATCGGATGATGTTATGGGTCGTGCAAAAGCGTATGAAGCAATCGTTAAGGGAGATAATATTCCAGAACCAGGAATTCCTGAATCGTTCAACGTATTGTTGCATGAGTTAAGAGGTTTATGTCTTAACATTTCATTGGATTAATTGTCAAGTTGTTGAACTAAGAAAAGAAGCATAAAATGGCTTACAGAAAAGAAACACCAAAAAAACAAAGTAGCTTCAATAAAATTACAATCTCTTTGGCTTCGCCAGAGGTGATTCTTGAGCAATCAAGCGGAGAAGTACTTAAGCCAGAGACGATTAATTATCGTACATATAAGCCGGAAAGAGATGGTTTGTTCTGTGAACGAATCTTTGGACCGGTGAAAGATTATGAATGCCACTGTGGAAAATACAAAAGAATCCGATACAAAGGAATCGTTTGTGACCGTTGTGGTGTTGAGGTAACAGAGAAAAAAGTGCGTCGTGAGCGTATGGGACACATTTCATTGGTTGTTCCTGTTGCACACATATGGTACTTCCGATCGTTACCAAATAAAATTGGTTACTTGTTAGGTTTGCCTACAAAAAAATTGGATCAAATCATTTATTATGAAAGATATGTGGTAATCCAACCAGGTGTAGCGACGAATTTAGATGGTAGTTCATTGAAACGATTGGATTTCGTTACGGAAGAAGAGTATTTAGATATTTTAGATACGCTTCCTAAAGAAAACCAATACTTAGAGGATGCTGACCCTAATAAATTCCTTGCTAAAATGGGTGCGGAAGCTTTGTACGATTTATTGAAAACAATGAATCTTGAGCAAACTTCATACGATTTACGTCACCAAGCAAATAACGAAACATCCGTACAACGTAAAAATGAAGCGTTGAAGCGTCTGCAAGTTGTTGAAGCAATGCGTGACTCTCAAGCAAGAATTGATAATCGCCCAGAATGGATGATTGTGAAGGTTGTTCCGGTTATTCCACCAGAATTGCGTCCTCTTGTTCCATTGGATGGTGGTCGTTTTGCAACTTCTGATTTAAATGATTTATACCGTCGTGTAATCATTAGAAATAACCGTTTGAAGCGATTGATTGAAATCAAAGCTCCAGAGGTTATCTTGCGTAACGAGAAAAGAATGTTGCAAGAATCAGTAGATTCTTTATTTGATAATTCAAGAAAATCAAGTGCTGTTAAAACGGAATCTAATCGTCCTTTAAAATCTCTTTCGGATTCGTTGAAAGGTAAACAAGGTCGTTTCCGTCAAAACTTGCTTGGTAAACGTGTGGATTATTCAGCACGTTCGGTGATTGTTGTAGGACCGGATTTGAAATTACACGAATGTGGTCTTCCTAAAGATATGGCTGCTGAGCTTTACAAACCGTTTATTATCCGTAAGATGATTGAGCGTGGTATTGTGAAAACAGTTAAATCAGCAAAGAAAATAGTAGATAGAAAAGAGCCTGTTGTTTGGGATATTTTAGAAAGTATATTGAAAGGACACCCGGTTCTATTAAATCGTGCTCCAACTTTGCACCGATTGGGTATTCAAGCATTCCAACCAAAATTAATTGAAGGAAAGGCAATTCGTTTGCATCCTTTGGTTACAACGGCATTCAACGCCGATTTTGATGGGGATCAAATGGCCGTGCATTTACCGTTAGGTAATGCTGCGATTTTGGAAGCTCAATTGTTGATGCTTGCTTCACACAATATTTTGAACCCTGCAAATGGAGCTCCGATTGCAGTACCATCTCAGGATATGGTGCTCGGTTTGTACTACATTACAAAAGGAAAAGTAGGAACAAAAGAAGCTGTTGTGAAAGGTGAAAATGCAGTATACTATTCTCCGGAAGAAGTAATTATTGCTTACAACGAAAGACAATTGGATCTGCATGCCCACATCAAGGTTAAGACCTATGATTTGAATGAGCAAGGTGTTCCAACGCTTCAAATATTAGAAACAACTTGTGGTCGTGTTCTTTTCAACGAACGTGTGCCAAGAGAAGTTGGGTATATCAACGATGTATTGACGAAAAAAGCACTTCGTGATATTATTGGTGAAGTTTTGAAAGTTTCCGGTACTTCTCGTACGGCTCAATTCCTTGATGATATCAAAGAATTAGGTTATGATATGGCCTTTAAAGGTGGTCTCTCTTTCAACTTAGATGATATTATTATTCCTAAGGAAAAAGTAGAATTGGTTGCTAAAGCAGAAAAAGAAGTGAAAGATGTGATGATGAACTATAATATGGGTCTCATTACAAATAATGAAAGATATAACCAGATTATTGATATCTGGACACATACAAACTCCCGATTGACGCACACTTTAATGGAGCAGTTGAAAACGGATATGCAAGGTTTTAACTCCATCTATATGATGTACGATTCTGGTGCGCGTGGTTCAAAAGAACAAATTCGCCAGTTATCCGGTATGCGTGGATTGATGGCTAAACCACAAAAATCAGGTGCTTCTGCGCAAGAAATTATTGAAAATCCAATTCTTTCTAACTTTAAAGAAGGATTGTCAATTTTGGAATACTTTATTTCTACGCACGGTGCACGTAAAGGTCTAGCGGATACTGCCTTGAAAACAGCAGATGCTGGTTACTTGACGCGTCGTTTGGTGGATGTTGCACAAGATGTTGTTATTAATGCAGACGATTGTGGTACATTAAGAGGGATTGTTGCAACTTCATTGAAGAAAAGTGACGAGATTGTTGAGCCATTATACGATCGTATATTAGGAAGAACATCTGTTCATGATGTATACTATCCTGAATCAGAAGACTTAATTGTTGAAGCAGGTGAGTTGATTTCGGATGATGTTGCTAGAACCATAGAAAAAGTTGGAATTGAGGAAGTTGAAATCCGTTCTGTTCTAACGTGTGAAATGAGAAGAGGTGTATGTTCAAAATGTTATGGACGAAACCTTGCAACTCACCGTCCAGCGCAACATGGCGATGCCGTTGGTGTTGTTGCTGCTCAATCTATTGGTGAACCAGGAACACAGTTGACACTTCGTACTTTCCACGTTGGGGGTACAGCTTCTAATATTGCAGATGTTTCCGACTTGAAAGCCAAAGCAAATGGAAGACTAGAAATCGATGAATTACGTACAATAGACAAGAAAAATGCGGACGGTTCAAATCGTGCAGTTGTTGTTGGGCGTTCTGCTGAGATTAAAATAACGGATGAGAAAACAGGAATTGTCGTAATGACTGCAAATATTCCTTACGGTTCTGAAATGGTTATTGAAAACAATATCAAAGTTAAGAAAGGCGATATCATCTGTAAATGGGATCCATACAATGCGGTGATTATTTCAGAAGTTTCTGGTAAGGTTGTTTTTGATAGTATTATAGAAGGTATTACTTTCCGTGAAGAAGTCGATGAGCAAACAGGATTTACGGAAAAAGTAATTACTGAATCTAGAGACAAGAAGAAAAATCCAGCGATTCATATTATTGATGCCAAAACTAAAGAAGTTTTAAGAGAGTATTCATTGCCAGTTGATGCGCATATCTCTGTTGGAGAAGGCGATAAAATCGAGGCAGGTGAAATCTTAGTTAAGATTCCTAGAGTTTCTGGTAGAACAGGAGATATTACAGGAGGTTTACCACGTGTTACGGAATTGTTCGAAGCACGAAATCCTTCTAATCCTGCAGTTGTTTCTGAAATTGACGGTATTGCAGAATATGGTAAAATTAAAAGAGGAAATAGGGAGATACAAATAACATCTAAAAATGGGGATGTACGTAAATACCTAGTGCCACTTTCTAAACATATTCTAGTACAGGAAAATGATTTCGTGCGAGCTGGTCAGCCTTTGTCTGATGGAGCAACAACACCAAATGATATCCTTAATATCGAAGGACCGACAAAAGTGCAAGAATATATCGTTAATGAAATCCAAGAGGTTTACCGTTTACAAGGGGTAAAAATCAACGATAAGCATTTCGAAGTAATCGTTCGTCAAATGATGTTGAAAGCGGAAATTATTGATGCTGGAGATACACGATTCTTGGAAGGTCAATCTGTTCATAAAGCAGATATAATGGAAGAAAACGACGCAATCTACGGAATGAAAGTTGTTGTGGATGCAGGCGAGTCTTCTTCATTAAAAGCTGGACAAATTGTTTCTGCTCGAAGATTAAGAGATGAAAATTCACAATTGAAGCGTTCTGATAAAAATCTTGTAGATGCAAGAGATGCCGTTCCTGCAACGTCAACTCCATTGCTACAAGGTATTACACGTGCTTCCCTGCAAACGCAATCGTTTATTTCTGCAGCTTCCTTCCAGGAAACTACGAAAGTATTAAATGAAGCGGCGATTTCAGGTAAAGAAGATCACTTAATGGGATTGAAAGAAAACGTTATCGTTGGACATTTAATTCCTGCAGGTACAGGTGTAAGAGATTTTCAAAATATTATTGTTGCTTCCAAAGAAGCATTAGAGGCAATAACTGAGAAATAATTAGCATACTAAAATTGAAGGAGCGACAGAAATGTTGCTCCTTTTTTTTTCTAAAAATTTTAGTTGCAAAGATTTAATTACAATCGCACTAAAAGTTTTAGTAAATTCGAACTTCAAAAGTCAATACACATGGAAAATAATAACGAGAACCAAGTAAATATCGAATTAACAGAAGACATTGCGTTAGGAATATATTCCAATCTTGCAATAATTACACATTCTCCAGCTGAAATAGTTTGCGATTTTGTGCAATTAATGCCAGGTATGCCTAAAGGTAAAGTGCGTTCACGTGTAATTATGACTCCTCAAAATGCAAAGAGATTTATGAAAGCGTTGATTGAAAATGTTCAAAAATATGAACAGAATTTTGGCGTAATTGATGACGCAACAAATCCAGGTATGCCTCCAATGAATTTTGGAACGCCAAGTACTATGGCTTAATTGGGAAAATTTAACTCTTTAAACTTTTCTTAACTTTTAAAAAAATTGTAGTTTTGATCATGCGGTTTTTAATTATTGTCTTTGCACTTGTATTTGGATTTTTGTCCTTTGCTCCTAATATGCAAGGTGGGCAATTTTTTAAAATCAATGAAGTAATACAACATTTTGAAGACCATCAAGAGAGTAAAGAGTCCTTTAATTCTTTTTTTTCGTTTCTTAAAAGCCACTATTTTTCCAATCATGGAACAAAAGAAAATGAAAAACACCTTCCTTTTAAAACAAATATCCTAAACACCTTCGTTTTAGTTATTCATGAGGTAAAACTTGTACCCGTGCACGAAGATCCAATTGAAATTATAGAACAATCATCTTGTTTTGGTGAACCAAATGGTCAGCTTTCCAAAACATCTATATCTATCTGGAATCCACCACAAATGGCTTAATAAACAAATTTAATAGATCAAACTGGTCTGTTTTATATTATTAAATCATTTTTTCATGCTAAATAAAATTATACATTGGTCAATCGCCAATAAATTGATTGTTGCGATTTTGACCTTGGGATTAGTCGTATGGGGCTTGTTTTCATTAAGCAATCTACCCATTGATGCAGTTCCGGATATCACCAATAACCAAGTGCAAATCGTAACTTCCGCGCCATCTTCTGGAGCAGAAGATATTGAACGTTTTGTTACTTTTCCGGTTGAACAAACAATGGCAACCATCCCGGGAATTGAAGAAATTCGATCTTTCAGCAGATTTGGGTTAAGTGTTGTAACCGTTGTTTTTGATGAGAGCACAGATGTTTACTGGGCACGACAGCAAGTTGCAGAACGTTTATCGGAAGCCAAAAGTCAAATACCAGCAGGGTTTGGCGAACCATCAATGGCACCATTGAGCACAGGATTGGGCGAAATTTACCAATATATTATTAAACCAAAAAAAGGGTACGAAAATAAGTTTAATGCAACAGATCTTCGCACCATTCAAGACTGGACAATTCGTCGCCAGTTACTCGGTGTTGAGGGAATTGCAGATATTAGTGGTTTCGGTGGCAAATTAAAACAATATGAAATTGCAATTGATCTCGTTCAACTGAAAGGGTTTGGATTAACGGTAAGTGATGTTTTTAGGGCGGTTCAGGAAAACAATCAAAATACGGGCGGAGCGTATATCGAGAGAAATTCCTATACCACTTATATTCGAACAGACGGTTTAATGAAATCGTTGGAAGATATCGAACAAACAATTATATCTCAAACGGATCAAGGTACTCCCGTTTTAGTAAAAGATGTTTCCACCGTAGAAATTGGAGCGGCAGTGCGCTATGGTGCATTAACGTATAACACAACCGGCGAGGCTGTTGGTGGAATTGTTCTGATGTTAAAAGGTGCTAATTCGTCTAGAGTTATTGAACATGTTAAAGAACGCATGGAGCAAATCAAGCAAACTTTGCCAGATGGTGTGGAAATTGAAGTGTATTTGGATCGTACAAAATTGGTAAACAGTGCGATTTCTACAGTTTCAAAAAATCTGATTGAAGGGGCATTAATTGTGATTTTCGTCCTTGTTCTGTTACTCGGAAATTTCCGTGCTGGTTTAATTGTTGCCTCTGTCATTCCGCTGGCAATGTTGTTCGCGATTTCATTGATGAATGTTTTTGGGGTTTCAGGTAATTTAATGAGCTTGGGCGCACTGGATTTTGGACTAATCATCGATGGAGCAGTCATAATTGTTGAGTCGACACTGCATTTTCTTTACCACCGAGGAAATCAATCGTTGAACCAGAAAGAAATGGATATTCAAGTGTACAATTCAGCCTCTAAATTTAGTAAGAGCGCCGTTTTCGGACAAATTATCATTCTTGTTGTTTACCTTCCGTTACTCGCTTTAGTTGGAATTGAAGGGAAAATGTTCAAACCAATGGCGCAAACGGTTATGTTTGCCGTAATTGGTGCGCTGATTCTTTCGTTGACCTATGTACCAATGATTTCAGCTTTGGTTCTCAAGAAGAAAATCGTTGTTCGTGAAACATTCAGTGATAAAATTATTAAAACGGTAAAACGGTTTTATGCGCCGGCTTTGAATGCTTTCTTGCGCAAACAGAAAACGGTAATGGCCGGATTACTTGGTTTGATTGTATTAAGTCTCTTCTTGTTCACGCGACTCGGCGCGGAATTTATTCCTTCTTTGGACGAAGGTGATTTTGCTGTTGAAACGCGAATGATAACAGGGACTAGCTTAACCAAAACCATCGAAACTACTTCGAAAGCTTCGGATGTTTTATTGAAGAATTTCCCGGAGGTAAAAGAAGTTGTTGGAAAGATTGGTACTGCTGAAATCCCGACGGATCCAATGCCAATGGAAGCATGCGACCTCATGATAATCCTGAAAGACAAGGATGAATGGGTTTCAGCAACTACGAAAGAAGAATTAGCGGAAAAAATGCAGAAAAAGCTAGAGGAAAATGTAGCGGGTGTTTCATTTGGCTTCCAGCAACCAATCCAAATGCGCTTTAATGAGCTGATGACCGGTGCAAAACAAGATGTAGTGGTTAAAATTTATGGTGAAGATCTAGATGAGCTTAGTAAGTATGCAGAAAAAATCGGAAATCTTTCTGCGAAGATAAAAGGCGTACAAGATGTTTACGTGGAAGAAGTTACTGGTTTGCCACAAATGATTGTTTCGTTTAATAGAGAAGCATTGGCTAAATATAACATCAGTGTAGATGAAGTAAATAGAGCAATCAATATCAGTTTCGCTGGACAAGCAGCAGGATTAATTTTTGAAGGGGAAAAGCGCTTTGATTTGGTTGTTAAATTAGATTCTACGAATCGTGCATCGCTGGATGATTTAAAATCCATAACCGTAATGTCACCATCTGGTGTTCAGGTTCCGTTGGAGCAACTGGCAAATGTGGACTTCAAAAAAGGTCCAAACCAAATTCAACGGGACGATGCAAAACGACGAATTCTTGTTGGCTTCAATGTACGTGGAAGAGATGTGGAAAGTATTGTGATCGAACTTAAAAAACAGATTGAAAATAATGTTCGGTTTGAACCGGGTTACTTCCCAACTTATGGCGGAACATTTAAAAATCTGGAAAATGCGCGGAATAGATTGGCTATTGCAGTACCCGTTGCATTGTTTATGATTTTCTTTTTACTCTATTTAACTTTTCAATCGCTGAAGCAAGCGGTATTGATTTTCTCTGCCATTCCATTAGCTGCGCTTGGTGGTATTCTTGCACTTTGGCTGCGCGGAATGCCTTTCTCGATTTCCGCAGGTGTCGGTTTTATTGCTCTTTTTGGCGTTGCAGTTTTAAATGGAATTGTATTAATTTCCGAATTCAACACACTGAAAAAAGAGGGATACGTCAATACTTTCCGAATTGTTTTGATGGGAACTAGAGCGCGCTTGCGACCAGTTTTACTTACTGCACTCGTTGCATCGCTAGGGTTTTTACCTATGGCGCTTTCGCATGGAAGTGGCGCGGAAGTGCAAAAGCCATTGGCGACAGTCGTAATTGGCGGATTAATTACAGCGACAATTCTAACCCTTTTTGTATTACCGATTTTCTACTTATTATCTGAACGAAAAATGAAAAAGAAGAAAATGAAATCTGCAGTTCTATCCATGATACTGCTAATTTCCTTGCCGACCTTTGGACAAATTCCAAAATCGATGAGCTTGGAGGATTGCCTAAAAATGGCAAAAGAAAATAATCTGGCATACAAATCTTCTGAATTACAGATTCAAAAGGAAATACTGCTAGGGAAAAGTGCAGCAATCGTTCCAAAAACTGGAATTGTGTTTATGACGGGCCAGTATAATTCTTACTACAAGAGGGATAATAATATTACCATCAACCAAACGATTCCCTTTCCAACAGTTTTTTCAAAAGAGAAACAACTCGGTCAAGTAAGATCCGAACAGGCTTCTGTCGCACATTTTTCAAATTGGAAAGATCTTTCCGTTCAAATACAATTGAGCTACGAATCAATTCGCTACCTTAAGGCGAAAGTGGCGGTATTGGAAAATCAGGATTCTTTGATGGCGGCAATCGAAAAACGGGTGGAAATAAAGCTAGGATTGAGGGATGTCACGAAGTTAGAATCTGTATTGGTTATTTCTAAAAGGAAGGAAATTCAAAATTTAGTGCGCTTTACGCAAGACGAATGCAAAGCAGAGGAATATAATTTGCGTTTTCTCCTTGGATTAGATTTCCCGATAACAACGCTAAATGATCCGTATAGAAATCAAAATTTCTCCAATTTAAGCGACTCTTCGCGTATTGTCAATCATCCGAAAATTGCGTTTCATGAAGTGCAACAACGAGTGATTGAGAAGGAAAAACAAGTTTTACTGGCAAAAACATTACCGGATATTACCTTTGGTTACGTGAATCAAACATTAGTCGGTGTTCATTCGGTGAATGGACCTGATGTTACCTTTTTGCAATCGGATCGATTCCATGCTGGACAAATTGGACTAGATATTCCATTGTTTTACGGAGCATCTAAACGGAAATCTGCAGTTTTAAATACAGACTTAAAACAAAATGATTTACAATTGACATCGATTAAAAACGAATTGCTTGCAGGATATACACAAACGTTAATTCAATATACTAGTTATTTGAAATCGTTTGAATTATATGCTTTGCAATTGATGCCGCAAGTTAAAATGATGCACGAACAGGCTGCTCTTTTGCTAGAAACTGGGGAGATTTCAACCATTGAGTTTCTTCAAACTAAACAAAGTACCTTGGATATCGAGTTAAATTATTTACAACTAATTAAGAATATCAATTCTACTGTTCACCAGTTAAATTGGTTTATTCAAAATGAAAATTAAAACCATGAAAAAGTATTATTATCTATTTATAGTAAGTTGCGCAATCTTGACTGCCTGTTCAACAAAGGAAGCCGTGAAAGAAGTTGAAAAAGCAACGGTAGTAAGCCAAGTTGTTTTTAATGCGAAACAACTTAAAAGTGCAGCAATTCAGGAAGGATTAGCTGTAAAGGAAATGATTGGACTGACGATCTTTGCAAATGGAACGATTGAGGTGCCACCGCAAAACAAAACAATTATTGCCGCACAATTTGGTGGGTTTATCAAATCATTGTCTGTTTTGGATGGAATGGTAGTAAAACGGGGGCAAACACTTTTTACCATTGAAGATCCTGAACTCATTCAATTGCAGCAAGATTATCTGGAAGTTTTAGGTAATTTAGAATACTTGGAAGCTGAATTGGAGCGACAAAAGATCTTGGTAAACCAAGATGCAGGAAGTCTAAAATCTTTGCAAATGGCAAAAGCACAATATTCTGCTGCCGCTGCAAAACGAAGTGGTCTGAGTGCGAAACTCGACATGGCTGGTGTAAATAGAAAGCAATTGAATGCTGGGAATTTACAACGTACAATTTCTGTTACATCGCCATTTGATGGTGTTGTTACTAAAGTTGCTGTTAATGTTGGCTCTTATGCCTTACCAACCGATCACTTATTGGAAATTATCGATCTCAAACATGCGCACGCTGAAGTAATCGTTTTTGAAAAGGATTTGAAACGACTCAAAATTGGACAGAAAGTAAAATTAAATTTTACCGATGGAAATGAAGAGGTAATGGCAAGTGTATTTTTAATTGGTCGCGAAATTGGGGCAAATAGAACGGTAAAGGTACATTGCCATTTGGACAAGGAGAATTCAAAAATTGCTCCAGGCTCTTATTTTAAAGCAAGTATTTTTACCAATCCGAACGCACTTTTTTGTGTTCCTTCTGAAGCAATTGTTGAATTAAATGGTAAAAATGTTGTATTTTACAGTAAGAATGGTGGAAAGGATAAAAAGATATTTTATCCAGCAGCTGTAACTATTTTGGCAAGCGAAAATCATAAAACAGCATTTGAATTTGAAGATGAAAATAGTTCATTTACAAGTCCAATAGTACTTAAAGGAGCATACGATATCCTATCAGCTTTGTTGATGCAATCGGAGGAAGAATAATTGTTTAATTAATTAAAATTTGAAGTATGAAAATTTACACATTTCTGTTTTTTGCATTCATTGGAAGCACAATTTTATTGGCAACACCAAGTTGTAAAAAAAACAAAGATTGCACCGAAACGAACATCAGCACGGCTGGAGGAAACGATAGCCATAACTTCGGAATGAACTGCATGAATTGCCATCAAAGTGGTGGCGAAGGCAAAGGCTGTTTTACAGTTGCGGGAAGCGTTTCCAATAGTAGTTTAACTTCCCCGTTAACCGCTGGAACAGTTAAGTTGTACACCGCTGCAAATGGCGGAGGAACACTTAAATATTCTATTCAAATAGATTCAAAAGGCAATTTTCACTCAACGGAATCCATCGACTATACTGGATTGTATGCTGCAATTACAAGTGCAAATGGAACTACGAATTACATGAGTTCTCAATTATCATCTGGTTCATGCAACTCTTGTCACGGCGCATCGACATCCAAACTTTTCGGAAATTAAATTACCTTTTTATACATAAGTAACAGCATGAAAAAAAGCCACATTCAAACAGAAGTCGATACTTGGTATCTATATGCCATCCTTTCTGAAAAGGAAGAAGATCCGATTATTGCCAATGTTTTTAGTCAAATGTCTGAGATTGAAAAAAGCCATGCAGTTGAATTTGCCAAAAAAATGTCTTTGACTTTTGATCAAATTTCCAAGCCTTCTTGGCGTGCTAAAGCATTGAATAGAATTGGTAAAATATTTGGCTACGATTATGTATTAGGCGCTCTGATGGATACGGAAAAAAGTTTGTCGAATACGGTCATGCGTCAAAAGGAAAATAGAAAGATTCAATTATCAGGAAACGAAGATTCGCACGTTAAAATTCTACGTTCTATTTTAGAAAATGAAGAAAGGGTAAATGGAACCCAATTGTCCCGTTTTGAAAAACGCCACCGCTCTGTTGGTGGGAATGCAATTCGAGCTGCTGTACTAGGCGGAAACGATGGATTGGTTTCTAATTTCAGTTTGGTGATGGGAATTGCTGGGGCAACGGAAGGCCAATCTGGTGTGCTACTTGCTGGTTCAGCTGGATTATTGGCCGGCGCATTATCGATGGCTTTGGGGGAATGGATTTCTGTAAAAAGTTCACAAGAACTCTATGAAAATCAAATGGAGCTGGAAATGGAAGAACTGGAAACTAATCCGGAAGGCGAAAAAAAAGAATTGAAGTTGATTTATATGTCCAAGGGAATTCCCGAGGCACAAGCAATTGAAATTGTGGAAGAATTAATGAAAGATAAAATCCAAGCGCACCAGGTTTTAGTAAAGGAAGAATTGGGTATTAATTCTGAGGAATTACAAGGCTCAGCAATGGAAGCAGCACTTTCGTCGTTTTTCTTGTTCGGAATCGGAGCGGTAATCCCAGTCTTACCATTTATGTTTACGGATGGAATCCAAGCAATAGTTTTGAGTGCCGTTTTTAGTTCTATTGGCTTGTTTTTAATTGGAGCAGCAATTACCTTATTTACAGGCAAAAATGTTTTGTATTCTGGTTTTAGACAAGTGTTTTTTGGTTTGGCCGCTGCCGCAGTTACCTTTGGAATTGGTAAACTGATAGGAGTTTCCTTAGCGGGATAAAAAAGCAATAACAAAATCTATAGTAATAAAAATGTAGAAATAATAGTTTAGTATTAATCAATTTAAAATTTAAAAGTATGAATCAGGCGCATGTTCATTTAGCAATTAATCATTTACCGATTATCCTTCCTATCGCAGGGGTTTTGATTGTAATTGGAGGTATAATTTTTCGTTCTGAATTAGTAAAAAGAATGGGTTTTTTCCTCTTTATTGTTGGCGCAATTGCCACTTTGCCAAGTATGAATTCCGGTGAAGGAGCGGAGGAAATCGCCGAAAATATTGCCGGCGTAACGGAGGGTTTTATCCACGAACACGAGGAAAAAGCAGAAGTTTTCGCTATTTTTAGTTATATCTTGGGAGCACTTTCTCTGTTTGGAATTTGGGCAAGTTGGAAAGCGAAGAGCTTCTCAAAAATACTATCCTTAGCTATCGTTCTTTTCGCTGGTATTGTTTTGTTTTTAGGAAAACAAACGGGAACATCCGGTGGAGAAATTCGACATACTGAAATTAGAACTGGTCAAGCAATGCAATCTTCAGGCGAATCGGAGGAAGAGCACGAAGACTAAAAAATTGATTTTATAGAACAACAACGCGGAGGAATATATCCTTCGCGTTTTTTTATGGAAAAATCAGGTCTTTCGACCAAATAGTAGTATTGCCACAGCTATCTTTTACAACAAGTTGGAAACTGTGCTTTCCTGAAAGTTGTATGGAAGGATTAAAAATTAAATAATTTCCCTTGGTTTCGTATTCTACAAGTTCCCATTCACCATCGACGAATACATCATACTCCTTAATTTCCGTTTCGTTTTCGCTTACTTTCCAGGTTAAGCGATTTTTTGTTAGTAACGCTTCGGTTCCGGTAAAATTCAATGGTTTTACCGCTGGTGAAATAGTATCTACAACCAATTGAAAAGTTCCCAAAAACTTCGATTCTGCAACGGCCCAATTTTGCTCTAAATTAGTTGCGAGTGAATGTTTTTTTCCACCCGCCGTCACAACACGAATAAAGTATTTAGATGTTGGAACTATTGATTTTACTGGTAATTTTAATTTTACTGTTATGGGATTTTGAATTGGTGCAGCAGGATCTCCAAAGGTTATCGTTCCATTCAAGGAAAGATTTTTTATTGTTGGTTCATAGAAAGTATATTTTTGCGCTGAAAAATAAGCGTTCTCTCCTTGAAATGCATAGGTGGAATCCGGAAAAAGATATTTCCACGAAGGGAATAAATTAACCGTTGAAGATAGCTTTCCTGGTGCAACTTTTAGCTTGAATTTTAGTTCGGATTGGTTAGCATTCGGATCTGTTACAGCATAGCTTATCTGCAAACTATCCTCCGGTTTTAAAATGAATATGCCAGATTTTCCGCTTTTATAAATTTCTAATGGATTGTGCTGGGTTTTATACGATTTGTGAAATTTTCTTTTAGATTTCGAATATTCTTGGTAATCCTTGTGGCTATTCACAAAGCGGGATTCATCGAACGATATCTTGTCTAATTTTTGAGAAAAAAGTGTATCCTTCTCCGTAAGCAAAGTACTAGCATATAAACCACATGCATTTTGCGAATTATCCACGTGATCAACAACCTCAAATGCAAATCCGACGCCACCTTTTTCACTGCAATAATCTGCAGGAATTAGCAGTTGATTGCCACCAATATAGTAGCCAAACTTACCCTTTGAAACGGGTGATATATTAGATTTTCCTGGAATTTGATAGCCCTCTGCTGTTACACCATACACTTTTAGCGCTTTTATTTCAGGTGCGAGATGATCCGCAATGTTGAAACCATAAACCAATGGATTGAGTGCAATTTCCGTTTTTGTATCGCGCAACTCGAAATGCAAATGTGGGGCAGTAGAGCTTCCTGAATTTCCGGAAAGGGCAATTAAATCGCCTTTTTTCACCAGAATATCCGAAGGTGTAAAATAGATTTCAACCTCAAAATTTTGCTCTTTTTCTTGTGCTTTTTTAACTAAAGAATCCAAGGCTCCTTTAAATTTTGAGCAATGCGCATATACGCTCGTTATGCCATTCGGATGATCGATGTAAATTACTTTTCCATAACCATAAGGCGAAACTTTTACCCGCGAAATAAATCCGTTTTCAATGGCATAAAGCGGTATCCCTTCCACACCGTTTGTTTTAAAATCTACGCCCATGTGGAAATGATTTGGTCGTAATTCCCCAAAATTCGCAGAAATTGCAAGCGGAATAGCTAATGGAGAATGAAAATTACTCGGATTATCGACCTGGGAAAAACCAACAGAACAATTAATTAAGACGAAAATAAGAAGCGAATGAAAGGAACAAGCAATAGTTGACATGAATCAAAAGTACGAATTTGAAAAAATAATTACAAGAATGAAACAAATTTGTTGTGCATATTACTTACTATATTAACTTTGTAAAAAGTCAAAACTAATGACAGAACGTATTCAGAAAAGTATAGAGGAAATTCGCATTAAAAGTAAAGCGTTATTTTCTCAATTGACTGAGGAGCGAGAAATGAACAAATCGTTGCTTGATGAATTGCGTACATTGAAGGAAATTGAAAGTAATCTTAAAGAAAAAGAGGCGGCCTACCTCCATGAGATTTCTGACCTTAAAATGGCATTGGAAGAGGCGAAAAGTCAAGTTGTCGAGGTTTCTATTCCGTCTTTTGGCAAGAAGGAAGATGAAATTGATGAATTGGTGAAGGAAATTGAATACTGCATTGGTCAGTTAAAAAAATAACGAATGGGTAAATTGTCCTTAAAAGTCGTCGTTGCCGGAAGAACCTATCCACTCACTGTTAACAGCGGTGAAGAGGCGAAAGTTACGAAAGCTGCAGAAGATATTAATAAAGCAATTAAAATGCTTCAGGACAATTATGCGGTGAAAGATATGCAAGATTTACTTGCAATGACTGCATTACAGCTCGCTACAAAGTCAACAAATACTACTGTTTCAGCTCCGGTTGAACCTGATTATTCCGAGATTGAAAGCAAGCTAAACGAACTTTCAACTGAAATAGATTTGTTGAGATAACCATTTAATTTTTCTTCCTTCTTCATTTTTTCGATACAGCTTGGTAGGTTGTATAATTTAATAATTGAAAAAAATGGAATTAGTAATAGGTCTAATTATCGGACTTGGTGGTGGAGCAGTTTCTGTCTTCTTCATTCAAAATGTTTTATTGAAAAATAAAAAAAATCAGATAATTCACGAAGCAGAATTAGAAGCAGAAAACATTAAAAAAGAAAAAATTCTTCAGGCAAAGGAACGGTTTTTGAAATTGAAAGAAGACCATGAAGTTGCAATGAAAGAAAAAGAGCGTCGTCTGCAATCTACAGAAGACCGCGCAAAGGCTAGAGAGAAGACACTGGCGCAAAAAATCGAAGAAGTTAGCAGAAAGGAAAGTGATTTGGAAAAAAACCAATCCGAACTAGAAGCGAAGGTGGTAACGTTTGATTTAAAACACCAAGAACTGGAAAAAATTCAGGAAAAAAGAGTTGCTGAATTGTCTAGAATAAGCGGAATGTCTGCAGAAGATGCTAAAAATCATTTGATGGAAGCATTGAAAGACGAAGCAAGAACAAGCGCAATGACCTATATCAAAGATATCACGGAAGAAGCGAAGTTGAACGCAAACAGAGAAGCTAAAAAAATCGTAATTCAATCTATTCAGCGCGTTGCAACGGAGCAAGCAGTTGAAAATGCTGTTTCTGTTTTCAATATTGAATCAGACGAAGTGAAAGGTAGAATCATTGGTAGAGAAGGCCGTAACATTCGTGCGCTGGAAGCAGCAACAGGAGTGGAAATTATTGTAGACGATACGCCAGAAGCAATTATATTATCTTGTTTTGACCCGGTTAGAAGAGAAATTGCACGTTTGGCTTTGCACCAATTGGTTTCCGATGGAAGAATTCACCCTGCTCGAATTGAAGAGGTTGTTGCAAAAACGAAAAAGCAATTGGACGAAGAAATTGCAGAAACAGGTCGAAGAACAGCAATGGATCTTGGAATTCATGGTTTGCATCCAGAATTGACGAGAATGGTCGGACGAATGAAATACCGTTCTTCTTACGGACAAAATCTTTTACAACACTCTAGAGAAGTTGCAAATTTGTGCGCAACAATGGCTGCTGAATTAGGTCTGAATGTTAAGTTGGCGAAACGAGCTGGATTATTACACGATATTGGTAAAGTTCCAGACGATGAGCCGGAATTACCACACGCAATCCTAGGAATGAAAATTGCGGAAAAGTATGGTGAAAAACAAGAAGTTTTAAACGCAATTGGTGCCCACCACGATGAAATTGAAATGACAACGTTGATTTCTCCAATCGTACAGGTCTGTGATGCCGTTTCGGGCGCGCGTCCTGGAGCAAGAAGAGAAATTGTTGAAGCATATATCAAACGAATTAAAGAACTGGAATCTCTTGCACTTTCTTACGACGGAGTTTCTACAGCATACGCTATTCAAGCGGGTAGAGAATTGCGTGTTTTAGTGGAAGCAGAAAAGGTAACAGATTTAAAAGCGGATGAATTATCGTTTGCAATATCTCAACGAATTCAAACGGAAATGACGTATCCTGGCCAAGTAAAGGTGACGGTGATTCGTGAAAAAAGATCTGTAAACTACGCCAAATAATAAAAAATAAAGCAATGTTAGAAGGTTTAAAAGGAAAAAGTGTCTTAGTTACCGGTGGAGCTGGTTTTATTGGTTCTAATCTGGTTGAGGCTCTTTTGAATCTTGGTGCAAAAGTTTCTGTTTTTGATAATTTAGAAACTGGAAAACGAACGAATTTAACAGAATTTGATTCCAACGAAGCATTTACTTTTATTGAGGGTGATATTCGCAATTACGAGGAGTGTTTAAGCGCAATGGAGGGAATTGATTTGATTTCTCACCAAGCAGCTTTAGGTTCAGTACCGCGATCAATTGAATTCCCGCACAATACACATGCTGTAAATGCAACTGGATTTTTAAATATGCTACACGCAGCAAAAGAATCTGGCGTTAAACGTTTTGTATATGCGAGCTCAAGTTCGGTTTATGGTGATTCCCCAGCTTCCCCAAAAAAGGAAGGCGAAGAAGGAAATCCACTTTCTCCATACGCTGTTACCAAATCACTGAATGAAAAGTATGCCAAAGTGTATAGCCAATTGCATGGAATGGAAACAGTTGGTTTGCGTTATTTTAATGTTTTTGGACCGAAACAAGATCCAAATGGTGTTTACGCTGCCGCAATTCCAAAATTCATGGATAAAATGATACACGGTCAAGAAATTATCATTAACGGCGATGGAGAGCACACGAGAGATTTTACCTATGTGAAGAATGCTGTACACGCCAATCTTTTGGCATTATCGGCAACTAATTCGAAAATCCAAGGGGAAGTTTTCAATGTGGCATGCGGCGCTGCTTATTCGCTCAACGAAATCCTTCACGTAATTCAAGAAAGCTTGAGATTGAAGGGTCTTTATAATGAAAACACAAAAATCACAAACGGACCTGAGCGCTCAGGGGATGTGAAGCATTCTCTAGCAGATATTTCTAAAATTACCCACTTAATGGATTACGACTGTAAGTTTGATTTTAACAGTGGAATAAAAGAATATGTTGGGTCATTGAAAAATTAACGTATGCTTAGGCGGTTAAAAACTGATTTTGTTTCATCCGTATTGATTCTCGTTTCAGGAACGGTCGTTGCTCAATTAATCGCTTATGCACTTTCGCCACTAATTTCTCGCTTATATGCGCCGGAGGAAATGTCTTATCTGTCATTATTCTCTAGAATTGTCGGTTTTTTGGCTGTTATTTCAACTGCTCGTTTTGAACTAGCATTTCCACTGCCAAAAAGAGAAGAGCATGCTTTTTCGCTCTATAAAGTGTCTTTGAAAATCACGGGTATTGTTTTTCTTATTATCTCATGCTGCGTATTTTTACTTTCTTTTCATACTTGGTCTGACCCAAATATGCTGTTTATTTTAGCACTAGTCCCATTCGGAACTCTTTTTCTTGCGCTAAATAACCAAGGAATGACGTGGGCTATTCGAACAAAGGATTTTCGCAGCATCAGTGTTTCAAAGGTGTTTTTAACGCTTTTCAACTCTGTGACCGCAATTGCTCTTGCACTGTTTTCGTTTGGATACAAAGGATTAATAGTTGCTTATTTAATGGGAATTATAACAAGCTCGATTGTTTTTGTCAAACCATTTTTTAAGGTAAATAAACAGAACAAACCATTTTCTTGGAAGGGTAGAAAATTTGCGATCGCAAAACAATATGCTGCGTTTCCCAAAATAAATTTACCGCATGTACTAATTGAATTAGGAAAAGAATTATTCATCGCGTTTTATTTACTGTATACTTTTGAATCAGATATTTTAGGTTTATACGATTTCTCTTATCGTATGTTGCGCTTACCAATCAGCTTAATTGGCGTTTCCATCAGTCAAGTTTTTTTTAACAAAGCTGCAGGAATGGTAAATGAAGGTGTGCCAATTTTTCCGTTAGTTAAGAAAACCATCTTAATCCTTTTTGCAATTTCAATTGTTCCATTTACGCTTTTGTTTTTTACTGGAAGTGACCTTTTTGCCTTTGTATTTGGAGAACCGTGGAGGGAAGCTGGACGTTTTTCAGAAAGTATGGCACCTTGGTTAATGATGAATTTTTTGGTTTCCCCAATTTCTCAAATCCCCCTAATCTTGAATAAACAACGCGCATTTTTCATCTTAAGTTTATTCGGAACTGCAATAATGGTATTTACACTTTTAATTGGAGAGATTTTTCCAGCGTGGAATCTAACGTTTTCCGAGATTTTAAAGGTTGTGAGTATTGGACAGTTTTTTTTCTTTGCTTACGTTTTGGGATGGACAATTTGGCTAACTAAAAAGTTTGATGTCTAAGTAATTTTTTTTGGAAATCCATTGAGTAGTTATTTTTTCAACGCAAGAATGTTTCGTTTTTATGGTGGGTTTTCTAATTTATGGGTTGTAGGATTCAAATTGTTTTAGGGTTGAAAATTTAAATTCTTATGCGTCAAGCATTCCCCCTGATTTTAAGTCAAAACTTATACTAAATTTGTTGTAAATTATATGCTTTGCCAAAGAAAAATGTGCAAATGAGTAAACGTTCGGAACTCACAAAAAATATTCTGAAACTAATAACAGGAACGGCAATTGCGCAACTGATTAGTATTCTAATTTCGCCAGCTTTGACGCGCATATATACCAGCGAAGAATTTGGTGAATTCACACTTGTATCTTCTATTTTCGCTATGTTGGCGCTAATCGCAGGAGGAAGATATGAATTAGCGATACTTCTCCCTAAACGAAAAACAGAAGCAGCAAATGTTTTTGTTCTGAGTCTGCTTGTGAATTGTTTGTTTTTAGTAGTGTTAATCGCTTCTTTTACCGTGATTGATTATTTTTGGATCGATCAAAATTTTGGGATTTGGTATTATGTCATTCCATTTTTTGTTTTTCTTTTGGGAATCATTCAAAGCGTGAATGCATGGTTTAACAGACGAAAGATGTACCATGCCATTGCTGTGAATAAAATAGTTTCTGCGGCCTCCACAAATGGCTTGTCCCTGTTGAATGGGTTGTTAAAAGTCACTTTTAACGGTTTATTACTTGCAACATTGATTGCCGGTTTTGTCAATATTCTCCTGTTATTTTACCAAATCAGAAAAGACTGGAATTATATTCGAAGGAGTATTTCATTTGCAAGAATGAAAGAGTTTGGAAAAAAATACAAGCGCTTCCCATTGATTAATTCTTTTCAGTCCATAATGGACGCCTCGCAAATAAATGGGTTGATTTACCTTATTTCTGCTCTTTTCGGAAAACAAATAGTGGGTATTTTTGCTTTGGCAATTCGAATATTAATTGCCCCAATGAATTTTATTGGTGGATCCATTTCACAAGTTTTTTATCAAGAAGCCAATGATTTGCACAATTCATCGAAAGGAATCATTCCCTTGATGAAAAAAACCATCGTTCAAACCTCCCTTTTAATGGCTTTCGTTTTGGTGGTAATTTTGCTCTTCGGTCCTTTTCTGTTCGGAATGATTTTCGGCGAAGAATGGACACCTGCAGGAGTGTATGCACAGATAATTTGTCCATGGATTTGTCTTGATTTTATTCGAGCGCCACTTTCTCAAATTCCAATTATTTTAAACAAACAAAAAGAAATGCTTTATCTTTCTATTGTAAATAATATCCTAACTTTAATTTTGTTAGTGGTTGTTGGAATTTATTTTAAAGATTTGACAATCCTTTTGTTTGTGATCACTATAACCCAAGTCGTTTACATAACGATTGTATTACTTTGGATTTTTAGAATAGCGTTAAAAAATGACCTTTCTCTTAAATTAGGGCACTTAATAAAAGAGTAGCAAACAACTGTGAAACGGATACTATGCGAATTGTAAATTATATAAAAGAAAATTATATTTTCTTGTTTTTTGTGTTTCTGGCTTTTTTTCCAACTATTAGAATTTTAGTAGTTGGGACTAGCTCCTCTTCGAATATTCTAGAATTTATCGTTTCAAGTTTACCAGAAGTTTGCTTTTTAGTGGTTTTGATTTTTTCTGCCAAACAATTTAGAAAGACGGGATTCGAAACAAAACATTTTTTAGACAAGCTCTTCTTTTTCTATGTTTTATACAACATCCTTGTTGGCGTTTTAGTTGCAAATGATTTAATAATAAGTATTTATGCGATAAGACTCACTTACCTTCCAATGCTTATTTATTTCATAGCCAGTTTTTCTCGGCTTCAATTCCATACATTTGAAATTATTTTAGAAAAAATATTCACCTTTTTTGTTTGGTTAGGAATCATCGGTTTAGTGCTTTATTTCTTGGCTCCAGACTTTCAAAATTATTTTTTACGAAAGGCGACTAATGGAATAATTGCAGAATATTTTATAATCCGCTTTACATCGATACTTTGGACTCCAGTTGTTTTTTCAAGTATCGCAACAGCGTCCATTATTTATTGGTTTTTTAGATTTTTAATGGATAATCGCAGGATTTATGTACTTTATTTGGCGATCCTATCCCTTTGCTTATTTCTCTCCGTTTCACGCGGAGCAATGATTGCTTTGGTGTTTTGTATACTGCTTATCGGTGTTCTTAAAATGGATTGGAAAAAATTACTTTTGGTTCTTCTTCTTCAAATAAGTATGTTTTCTGTAGTAGGTTTTTACATTTCCAACCCAATTGAATTTGGCACATGGATTATTAAATCGTCTAAAGAAACAGTTGAAATGAAGGAGGGAGTTACCCGCGTCGATTTATGGCAGAAATCAAATAAAAATATTTATAAATATCCTTTTGGTTTAGGTTTGGGGAAAGCCGGACATGTTGCTGCCAGATTTCATGCGAAAGATAATTCGAAAGTTTCTACTTGCTCTACAGATGGCTGGTATTTGAAGTTGCTGCTTGAAACCGGATACATTGCACTTGCTTTTTATATCGCCATTTCCCTTTTGGTTTTTTGGCAATGGTGGAGGTACTTTCGGAAATTTGGATTTGATATTTTAACCTTTATTTTTGTCCTTGGTTGCGCTGTTAATATTCAGAATATTGTCAGTAACGTGCTTGATTTCTATATGTTTTCCTATCTCTATTGGTTTATTTTCGGTATTTTTATACTGAAATTGAAGCGCGTTTCAAATGTCTGAGGTAAAAGTATCTATTGTAATTGTTAACTATAACGTCAAAGATTTAATTTTGACTTGTATTCGCTCCCTTTATCAATTTTGCGGTAACGCAGGGGATTTGGAAATTATTGTAATCGATAACCAATCCATTGATGGTTCTTGTCAAGCAATTAGAACAGAATTTCCGGATGTTATTTTGATGGAAAACAGCGAAAATGAAGGTTTTCCGAAAGCAAATAATCAGGGTTTTTCCATTGCAAAAGGGGATTATATTTTCATGTTGAATCCGGATACGGAATTTCAAGAAAATTCCATCGAAAAATTGCGGCAGTTTCTAGAAGACAACAAAACGGTTGGTATAGTGGCTCCAGGATTATTAAATACGGATGGCACACATCAAAGTAGTGTTTGGAGATATCCAAGTTTGTTTTCAATTTTTTGTGAATTTCATTATCTCACATCGCTACTCAAACGCAAAAACTATTTAGACAAAGATTTCACCAAGCAATTTGAAGCAGAAAGTTTTTCGGGTGCAGCAATTTTTTTTAGGAAATCTATTTTGGATGAAATTGGAAATCTTGATGAAACGATGTTTTGGATTGAGGATGTTGAATTTTGCTATCGAGCTGTTCAAAATGGTATAAAATGTGTGTATTTCCCAGAAACTAAAATTATTCACCACATCGGTCAAAGCGCCAAAAAGAATTATACGATTTCTATTTCAAATCAGGTTTTCAACAAAATTAAGTTTTTTAACAAACACCATTCGAACTTTTCAGCAAAGTTGGTCATCTTGCTTTCTTTCTTGCATGTCGTTCAAAAAAGTATTGTCTTCGGAATCCTATCGCCATTCAATGTTGTATATAAACGTAAAGCGTCCGCCTATCGTTATACTATATTTAAAGTGTTTAATCCACCTAAAGGAATCGCTTAGATGGTGAAAACGAAAATTGTAATAACTGGTGCTACTGGTTTTATAGGAAAAGACCTATTGAAACAATTGGATGTGAATGCATTTGATGTGACGATTGTAACGCGAAATAAAGATAAATTTGAAGGGTGTTTTACCGAATCAATTACAATCGTTGAAGCGGATTTACTAACCTTGCAGTCCTTGGTTTCTGCTTTTAACCAACAAGATATTTTGGTTAATTTGGCGGCAGAGGTCAGAAATTTAGATTTATTGGAAGCAACGAATATTCAAGGAACAAAAAATATTATTCAAGCAATTCAACAAACATCCGTTTCCAAAGTTATTCATTTGAGTAGTGTTGGTGTTGTAGGAAAAGGTTACAGCCAATCGCCATTGTTGGTGGACGAGAACACTAGCGCTTCACCAGCAAATGAATACGAACGAACAAAATGGGTATCGGAGCAACTTTTTCTTGAAGCAGCCGCTAATGGCGATTTTGAACTTGCAGTTTTGCGTCCTACAAATGTTTTTGGTGAAAACCATCCGTTTAATGCCTTGTTGAATCTAATGCGGAAAATTGTTTCAGGAAGTCCACTTTTTTATGCAGATGGCGCAATGGTTAATTACGTTTATGTTGCGGATTTAAATTCATTCCTTGTACATTTAATCCATACCAACCGCTTTGATGGGATTTATTCTGTCGGA